>JANLRG010000524.1:0-8141 GCA_031361545.1 Bacteroidota bacterium | reverse complement strand
CCATCTTTTCAAGCGAGAATATTCTGCAAATTTTCCAGTAGCGTATCCTGACCATTGTTCAGAAATTACCAATGGAACTTTGTTTCGAAACGACAAATATTTTCCAATGAGAACTGCTCTTAAGAATATATACGAATGAATGATATCTATTTTTCTACTTTGATTTTTTTTCCTATAAAAAGAAAATGCATTCGTGATCGATTTAAAATAGCGATAACCATTGATGACCGAAGAAAAATTTTCTGTTGCTTTTTTATAATAGACAATGACTTCATTTAAATTACCATGCTGATAATATTCAGTCTGATATTTCTCTTTTTGATTGGAGATTCCGTAGGCATAAAGAACAGTGATATTATCAAATAATGAAATCGCTTTCGCTTGCTTTTGAATAAATACTCCTAACTGCGGATCTTCTTTATTGGGATACCACTTGGTTATCATCAAAATATTCAATGGCGAATCTTTCACAAGCGTTTTTATAGTCGATTAGTTAGAAAGTAAAAATTAAATTTTTCTCGATTTTAATCTGAGTGAATTACCAATGACAATAACATCAGAAAATGCCATTGATAAGGCACCAATCATTGGATTCAACATTCCTAAAGCTGCAATCGGAATGGCGATAACGTTATAGAAAAATGCCCAAAATAAATTTTGCTTTATCGTTTGATAAGTAAGTTGACTGATAGTAATTGCTCTAAATAAAATCATCATTTCTTTTTTATCCAAAAGAATGATTTGAGCAGATTGTATGGCAATGTCGGAAGAGTCGGAAATCGATATACCAACAGATGCTTGAGCGAGAGCAGGAGCATCATTGATGCCATCGCCAAGCATAGCGACTTTGCCTTCTTTCATCAATTGAGAAATGATTTCAGATTTTTGAGAAGGCAGCTTTTCGTAAAACACATTTTCTATCCCACATTTTTCAGCAACAGTCAAGCATCGCTCTTTTTTGTCACCGCTAACAAGCACAGACTTGATACCTTTCTCTTTTAATTTTATGATCAATTCTTTTACATCGCTCTTTATTTCATCTTCAATGTCAATAGTGCCAATGAGTTTATTGTTTTTGAGAACGTAAATAGAGTGGTTAAGATCAGTATAAAAATGTTTGACCATTTGAAAGGAACCAACACTGAATATATTTCCAGAGTCATCAGTAACATTCATTCCAATTCCTTTATCTTCCTGAATGGTTTTCCATTTAATTACATCGTTTGAAAATTCGGGTAGCTCTCTCACAATCGATTTTGCAATTGGATGAGAAGAATGAATCTCTGATGAGTAAATTATTTTTTTTAGTTCGTCAATTGAAAATGAACTGTCAATTATTTGAATGTTCTTAATTTTAAAATTGCCAGTTGTCAAAGTCCCCGTTTTATCAAAGACCACACAATTAATTTTCGCAAGCTCCTCCAAAGTTGAACCACCTTTAATAAGAATTCCGTTTTTAGCAGCTCTTCCAATGCCGGCAATCACAGCAGTAGGAGTAGCTAATCCCATAGCGCAAGGACAAGAGATTACCAAAACCGCTATTGAACTTAGGAATGCTTGTGAAAGGTTGATATGAAAAGCAAAAAAGGAGAGCAAAAAAGTTAGAGCAGAAATAGCAAGAACGATAGGTACAAAAATGGAGCTAATCTTATCACCAAGTTTTTGAATATCTGGTTTTTGGTTTTGAGCAATTTTGACCAAGTCAATTATTTTTGAAAGTGTACTTTCATTTTTTGTATGAGTAATTATTATTCGACCGTTTCCTTCCAATATTAGAGTTCCACCGGTAACATTAGAAGAATCATTTTTTAGAACGGGAATACTCTCTCCAGTTATCATCGATTCATCAACTAATAAGCTTCCTGAAATTAATTGTCCATCAAGCGGAATCCGATCTCCATTATTTACCTGAATGAGATCGCCGACGATGAGCAATTCAGAATTAACAATTTCAGTTTTTTCAGACTCGCCGGTTACCACAATTTTTTTTGCTTTCTCTGGTTGTAAGTCACTCAAATCTTTCAATGCAGTGGTGGTTTGTTTGACAGATCGTTGTTCAATTAAATTTCCAAAAAGGACTAGGGTGACAATCGTTGCGCCAGTTTCGAAAAAAAGGTAGTTGTGAATTGTGTCAGGTTTAAGAAGCATTCCAGCTACACTATAGACAAATGCAGCTGTCGAACCAATCACAATCAAGACATCCATGTTTGGCACTCCAGCTTTCACAGAATAGAAAGCACTTTTTCCAAAATGAGTAATTCCGATGTATAAAACTGGTAGGGCAAGGATCAATTGGAAAGTGGAAGAATGAAGAATAGGAAATGGCAAAAACATATGTGCAATCAAGGGCACAGTAAAAATGAGAGCGACAATAAACTTTCTGAGAGTGGCTTTGTAATGAACAGCTCCATGCTCTTGGATATTTTCAGTGCTTTGTTTAATATCAGACCGCGCGACAACCTGATAACCTAATTTTCGAATATTTAAAACGGCGGTTTCAATTTCTGGTTTTTCAGAAGTCTCGAACAGAACTTCTCCAGTAGCAAAATTAACAGATACATCTTTCAGTCCCGATTTTTGTAGTGTCCTTGAAATAGATAATGCACAATTAGCACAATCCATTCCTTCAACGTTTAAAAGCACTCTTTTTTCCATCAGTAGAATTATCTGTTGAACAAAAGTAAGCTTTTAGAATGGTAGCATTAAAAACAACTTTAATAAAAAAAACCTACAAGTAAATACTTATAGGTTTAATGGGTGAAAGACGGGGCTCGAACCCGCGACCTCTAGATCCACAATCTAGCGCTCTAACCTGGCTGAGCTACAATCACCATGTACTTCCATTTCGGGAAGGGGCGGCAAAAATACCGATTTATTTAACCTTAGCAAATCCAAAATGATAAATGACTTCACATTTTGTGAATTCGGGTGGAAATGAAGTGATTGAAGAACACAAATAAAAATTAATTTTTCCCTTCTTTCTGGAAGTCTTCAAATTTCATCGTCTTATAAAAATCACCGCTGAAGTATTTTAAAATCGGTAGCAGTTGGTCCGCAGTATTGAAACCGGGAACAGCGGTAATTGGGTTTGAAGCTTCATCAAAATAGACGGAAGTTGGATAGCCCATTTGTCCGTTTAAAAGATAGGCCGCAATCTCATTGGCTTTGTAACTCGGTGCAAATGAATATTTCTTGTTCTGAAATGTAATAGTGTCTTTTGTTTCAGCATCAAGTTTTACAGCATAGAAATTTTCATTGATGAAACTGACAATCTTTGGATCAACAAAAGTAGAAACATCCATTTTTTTGCACCAACCACACCAGCCAGTATAAATGTCCATGTAAATTTTCTTCGGATGATCTTTTGTTTTTTCGAGAGCCTCGGTAAAAGACATCCAATGAATTCCCGAAGTCGAGTTTTTCTCAGTCTGACCATGACATAAAATCGGAGTCAACAAAACAAATAAAACGAAGGTTGTTTTTTTAATCATTTTCATTTCAAGCTTTTCAAAGATTAAGAATTTAATGCTACACAAGGTATAAAAAAAAGCTGTCCATATTTTTGCAACAGACAGCTTTTAAGTTCAATTTTAATGAATGATTTTAATTTTATCAATTCACTCCATGCATCATCTTAATAAGTTTGCGATACAACCCTAATAATATGAGAGAGGCCGCACCACTAAGAACAATAAACACACAGAAGAAGATAAATAAATTAGAAATTTCTATTCCTAAAAAACTAGGAATTTTTGCAGTTGCTGCAGCCGGTGACTCTCCAGCTCCGGGTGGGATTAATGCACTCAAAGTTCCGGCAAATTTATTTGCAACAGCATTTGCCAGAAACCAGGTCCCCATCATTAAAGAGGAAAGACGGACTGGAGCGAGTTTGCTTACCATACTTAAACCAATTGGAGATAAACATAATTCACCCATCGTATGAACGATGTAAAGTGCAAACAACCAGAACATAGCAATTTTTGTTGAAGGATCGATACCATGAACAGCGTATGCGATAATTACAAATCCTAAAGAAACTAACGCCAATCCCATAGACATTTTTAATGGGGAAGATGGTTCCATATTCACTTTTGCAAGTTTGCCCCAAAGCATCGTAAAAAATGGAGCGAGAATAATAATTGCTAATGGATTGATTGATTGAAACCAAGGCGATGGAAATTCGCTGAGATGAATATCAGAAATATGCTTGAAGGCTAATAACCCAATAATAGCTAAGATGCCTATCAATTGAATTGTCATAATTGATTTCTTTGACCATTCAAAAAACCAACCTAATGCTTTAGCAAGAAAATAAATTAGAACGCCATATACTCCGGCAATAATATAACTACTAATATGAACACTGATTGCGCGATCCACTTGCTGATCTGCAAACAAAGTCAATGAAGCTCCAGCTTGTTCAAAACAGGCCCAAAAGAAAATGACAAAGAATGCAAGGATGAAGATGACAATGATTCGTTCTCTTTCGTCTTTTGTCAATGATTTATCAGTTAGTATAATAATTGGCATCAAGATTAGTGATGCATAAATTAAGTAGGCTACCAAATCTAGATGCGCAATAGAGTAGGCGATAGTATCTGGATTGAGTACAGCTTCCGCTCCGAAAATTCCTTTTACAATGTTTTGGAAATTCAATAAGCAAAAAATAAAAGCAATTGAACCAATGATCGTTGCATAAGTTTTAGTGTCAACTTTGGCAACAGGCATTCCCAGAGGTTTGCCATCAGCAGAAACTAAATGTTTATTTTTTAATAATTCAAAAGAAATCAAACTAACAACCATTCCGATTGCAGCAGCAAGAAATCCGTATTTGAATTCTGAGAAACCTCCGCAGACAAGAGGTGAGAAAAAGGCACCCATATTTATTCCCATGTAAAAGATGGTAAAGGCACCATCAATTCGTGAGTCATTTTTTGGATACAATTGCCCCACCATTGTAGAAATGTTTGGTTTGAAAAAACCATTTCCGATAATGAGTAAAGTAAGTCCCATCCACATAAAAGTTACTGGCGATCCGCCGTCGGGCCCCGTTACAGAACTTGCACTGAGGTACAATAGAAATTGACCAAAAGCCATTAAGATACCACCAATCAAAATACTTCTTCTATTTCCCCAAAACTTGTCACACAAATAACCACCAAGAAGAGGCGTCAGATAAACAAGTCCGGTGAAACTTCCATAAATGTTAGAAGCCAATGCTTTATCGAACATCAATGCTTTCGTCATGTACAAAATGAAGATGGCCCTCATTCCGTAATAGCTAAACCGTTCCCACATTTCTGTGAAGAAAAGAAGGTACAGTCCGCGTGGATGTCCTGAATTAGTAGATGGTGTATTCATACGATGATTTTGGATTTTAAAGCACGCAATGTAGTATTTTTCTGATAACAAGGAAATGCGAGTTGATTCCTTGCTTTTTCAGATTTCTTGTACGGAAATGCTTTGTTAAAATTTACGTTAGGTTTTTAATTCGTTCAGTGTAAACAAAACATATATTTACGACATGAAAAGACTGACTCTTCTTTACGTTATTTGTTTTTTGTCGTTATCACTAACCGCGCAAAAGTTTAACGTCTTTCATGGCGACACTATTAATAGAGTGGATCAAAAGGGATTGAAACAAGGAATTTGGCGGAAGTATTATCCCAATGATGTAATTTTTTCGGAAGGAAACTTTAGTAATGGCAAACATATTGGAATTTTTAAAACGTATTATAAATCTGGAAAGCCGCAATCAATTCTTAGGTTTAGAGGGACTTCTGAAATTTGTTCGGCAGAAATTTTTTCCGAAGATTCAGGGCTGATGGCCAAAGGGAAATATATTGATCAGCAAAAAGACAGTACATGGAGCTACTTTGATCGGATGCAAAAAAAATCGTCGGATGAATGGTATGTAAAAGGAAAAAAAGAAGGGACATGGAAATTGTATTATCCCAATGGCCAGGTTTCTCGAATAATAACTTACAAAGGCGATAAGAAGAATGGAATCTATAAAGAGTTCTTTATGGATGGTGTTGTAAAGGTCGATGCCATTATGAAAAACGATGAGTTTGATGGTTTGCTAACAATCAATCATCCATCTGGAAAAGTATGGCAACGGGGAGTTTATAAGAACGGATTGAAAGAAGGGAAATGGGTTAATTTTTTGGAGATTGGGACTGTAGAAAGAGAGGATTTCTATAAGCAAGGAATTTGGCTCAATCCGGTAAGTGATGAAAAGGAAATCATTCCGGAAAAGAAGTGAAAAGTCAAAACGGCGGAACATTGAGGTTTGATGCTTCGATGACTAATTTTTTGAATTATCTACCGTATCTTTGTGCCGAAAATTAAGTCATGAGTAAAAAAGGAAGAGTTTTAATGGCCATGAGCGGAGGAATAGATTCTTCTGTATCTGCTATGCTTTTACATGAGAAAGGCTACGAAGTTGTTGGAATGACCATGAAAACTTGGGATTACGCCTCTTCTGGAAGTTCTAAGAAAGAAACGGGGTGTTGTTCTCTTGATTCAATTAATGATGCTCGTACAATTGCTGTAGAGAAGGGTTTTCCTCATTATATCATCGATATCAGAGAAGAGTTCGGAAATCACGTCATCAAGGACTTTGTCGATGAATATTTGGCTGGTCGTACGCCAAACCCTTGTGTTAAATGCAACACGCACATAAAGTGGGACGCACTGCTCAAGCGTGCCGATATGCTAGACTGCGAGTTTATTGCTACCGGACATTATGCAAATGTTAGAGAAGAAAATGGGCGATTCGTTGTTTCGAAAGGAAAGGACGAATGGAAAGATCAAAGCTATGTGCTCTGGGGAGTTTCTCAAGAATGTCTTTCTCGGACGATGTTTCCTGTAGGAAATTACCACAAAGGTGAAATAAGAAAAATGGCAGAAGATATGGGCTTTTTTGAATTAGCTAAAAAGCCAGAGTCGTATGAAATTTGTTTTATCCCTGATAATGACTACCGATCCTTTTTGAAGAAGAGAGTAGAAGGGATTGAAGAGAAATTAGCGGATGGCTTATTCGTCAACTCAGAAGGAAAAATTCTCGGGAAGCATAAAGGTTATCCCTTTTATACAATCGGTCAACGAAAAGGGTTGGAGATTGCTTTAGGTGACCCGGCTTATGTTATTGAAATAAAGCCGGATACTAACACAGTTGTTCTCGGGTCTTTTGAGGAATTGAATAAACATGAATTGTGGGTTAAAAATGTGAACCTTATTAAGTTCACCTCGTTAGAAAAACCAACCGAAGCCCTTACCAGAATCCGTTATAAGGACAAAGGCACTATGAGTACTTTGGAGCAAGATGGCGATAGAATGAAAGTAACCTTTCACAATCTAGTGTCTGCTGTAGCCCCAGGACAAAGTGCAGTCTTTTATGATGGAGATGATGTAATTGGCGGAGGATTTATCGAGAGATAAATCAATATGCTTGTAAAAAAAAATCTTTCTTATTTAGTTGTCGTTGCCTTGCTGCTTTCTTTTGCTTGCAAAAAAGAAGTGATCCAAGTCAATAGTTTGTCATACAACTATTTTCCAACCGAGAAAGGAGTCTTTGTAATTTATGATGTTGATTCTATCTTTCATTCAGAAACCGACAATCAGAATGATGATTCTGTTTATTCTTATCACTTTCAAATAAAAGAAAGAATAGACACTTCTTTTCTTGACTTGCAAGGACGAACAAATCAAGTGCTTTTGCGATTTAAGAGAATACTTGTTACAGATCCTTGGATCTTAACATCAGTTTGGACACAATTTATTAATTCAACTGTGGCTTATCGCACAGAAGACAATATCATTTATCATAAACTTTCTTTTCCAATCAATAGCACTACAACATGGAATGGAAATGACTCCAACACTTTAAATGAAGAGGATTATTTCTATGATTATTTTCATGAGCAGTCAAGTGTAAACGGTTTATCATTTGATTCAACCCTAAGTGTTATTCAGATTGATGAGAATAATTATGTGGAGAAAATTTATGGCAATGAAAAATATGCTACAGGAATTGGAATGATTTATAAAGAGAAAGATGATTTAGGAAAGAAGAATGGCCAAGTAGTGAAAGGAACTGAATATAAAATGAGAATTAATTTATACGGAAAAGAATAATA
>JANLRG010000514.1:0-1804 GCA_031361545.1 Bacteroidota bacterium | reverse complement strand
AGCGCAACGGGCAAGCGTTTGTTGTGCGGGGCATTGGTCTATTAAATGATATTCCAGACATTGAAAATATCATCGTTAAAAAGCAAAATAATGTGCCGATTTTAGTCAAAAATCTTGCGCAAGTGCATGAGGGCGGCAAGCCCCGATTGGGCAAAGTGACACGCGATACGAAAGGCATTCAGCCCGATGTAGTGGAAGGTATTATTGTGATGCGTAAAGGAGAAAACCCTGCGGAGGTATTGAAGCGGGTAGAAGATAAAATCATTGAATTAAATACTAAAATCCTACCGAACGATGTCAAAATCGAGACATTTTATGACCGTTCGGAACTCATGGATTTTGCCCAACACACCGTCATTCATAACTTAATAGAAGGGATTGTGCTGGTCACCCTCATCGTTTTGCTATTCATGGCGGTTTGGCGAACGACGGTAACAGTGGCGATTATAGTCCCTTTAGCCTTGCTTTTCGCCTTTATTTGTATGAGAATCAAGGGGATGTCAGCGAATTTGCTTTCAATGGGTGCAGTGGATTTCGGGATTATTATCGATGGGGCGGTGGTGATGGTAGAAGGGCTTTTTGTCGCCTTAGATAAAAAAGCGCATGAGGTGGGCATGGAGCGTTTTAATAAACTCGCCAAATTGTCTATTTTCAGAAATACAGCGACTGAGATGGGGAAAGCTATTTTCTTTTCAAAATTGATTATACTCACTTGCCTTGTTCCCATATTTGCTTTTCAAAAAGTAGAGGGTAAAATGTTTTCTCCATTGGCTTACACTTTAGGGTTTGCATTGCTCGGTGCTTTGATTTTTACATTGACGCTTGTTCCGGCTTTATCCAGTATTTTATTGCGTAAGAATGTTAAAGAGAAGCACAATCCCATTGTTATTTTCTTTGAAAAAGGCATCGGTAAATTGTTTGGATTGACTTATAAACATCAAAATATAAGCCTTCTGATAGCGGTGACATTGATGGCTTTGGCTTTCTTTTCAGCCAAATTCCTCGGCTCGGAGTTCTTGCCGGAATTGGATGAAGGGGCTTTGTGGGTAGAGTCTGAACTGCCTATGTCCGTTTCATTGCAAGAAGCCGATTCTATTTCAATAAAAATGATGCAAATACTGAGGGAGTTCCCCGAAGTGTCACAAACGCTCTCGCAGGTAGGCAGAACCAACGATGGCACCGACCCTAAAGGCTTTTTCAATCTACAAATTCAAGTGGATTTATTTCCAAAAGAAGAATGGAAACGTAAGGTAACGGAGGAGCAATTAATAGATGAAATGGATGAGCAATTGCGAAAAATACCCGGCGTAGTCTATAATTATTCGCAACCGATACGAGACAATGTAGAGGAAGCTGTGGCAGGTGTGAATGCCGCTTTGGCAGTCAAAATATTCGGAACGGACTTCGACGACCTCGATTCGTTGGCACGTTTAACTTTAAAACAGCTTGAGTCCGTACGAGGTGTAGATGATTTGGGCATTTTGAAAAATTTAGGGCAACCCGAATTTCGCATCGAACTCGACCAGCAACGCATGGCTTTTTACGGCGTTTCGATGTCGAATGCCAATTCAGTGATTGAAATGGCTTTGGGTGGTAAGGCGGCGACTGAACTCTATGAAGGCGAGCGCAAATTCGATATTCGCATCCGCTATCAAAAGGATTATAGAGATACGGAGGAAAAAATACAAAATTTGATGATTCCTACTGAGGGGGGTGCTAAAATTCCTTTGAAACAAATTGCCGATATTAAAACTTTGACGGGTCCCGCATTTATTTTTAGGGATAATAATGCACGCTATATTGC
>JANLRG010000492.1:0-1732 GCA_031361545.1 Bacteroidota bacterium | reverse complement strand
GTTCTATTGAAATGTTCAACTTCCAAAGTTCCATAATTATTTCTATTTTGGCTTCTTTAATCAAGTCTTTCACGTCTTCTATTTCTGTTTCTTGAAGACTGGCAATTTTTCTCAATCGTTCAAGAAAAGCCTCATATTCTTTACGCGCTTTAGGCTTCAATTTCAATTTATTTAGCTTTACTTTGGCTTCAGCTAATCCTTGTGCCGTAAATTCATCTTTTACTTCTCCTGTCTTGAAAAAGTAAATCCATTCGTCCAATTCATCGTGGACTTGCTCTTCATCGAAGATACCAGCTTTAATTATCCAATATTCGGGATATATTTGAAAAACGTGTTGTTTTCTATACAATTCTTTTTGCTTATCTGAAAGCGTCAAAAGGTCTTTTTTATGAATACCTCGAAATGTATTTGTTCCATGATATACATAGTCGTCTCCTTGCCCTAAGTCGAAATAGGCAATGGTAATAGAAATTACTTTTTTTACGTCTGCGTAAGCCTTGCCTTCTTTAATGTATTCAGAAATAACTTTTGACGTACCATATAGAATACGATGAAAATAATCATATTCTTTTGTATTTTGGACTTCAATAATAATGAGTTCTCCTTTGGCATTCTCAACCAAAATGTCCACATCATTGTATTTGTCGTCCTCTGTTTCTTTATTGGCTTGACTACTCAAAATCTGTTTTATTGTCACTTTCTCGCTCAGTAATACAGAAAGAAAGCCCTCTAAGACGATGTAATTCGCCTTATCTCGAAGCAAATGCTTCATTGCCCAATCGAACCGTACTAATTTCGTTGCCATATCATTATATTTTTGTGCAAAAATAATAGAAAAGCCACAATTTAAACTAAAAATTGTGGCTTTTCTATCAGATTTTGCTTCACTGGTATAAATAAGCCTGTCGTGGGCTACTCGCACCACTACAGGCTTATTTGTTCCACGCTTTCTTTTTTTTTTTTTTTTGTCGTCGTCAAAACAGCTTTTTTTTTTATCGTCGCTCACGTCAAAACGGCTTTTGAGGGATTTACTTTTAGTATAAATCCCTCGTAGTTACTGCCAATTTATACTCAACGGCTAATGGTTTGAACAAAGCAAAGTGTTTTGTACCACATTCTATTTTTAGGCGCTCCAATTCTCTTAATAATTGTCTGTTCAATGTGCCTTTTGTTTCTGCCACAAAATATACTTTTGGCGTTCCTTCCATTTCTAAAACAACTGCCCAATCGGGTATATAATTGCCTATTGGTGTTGGTATTTTAAACCCTCTTGGTAGTTTGAAAAAGAATTTTACGGCTTCGTCTGCTTCACAATCTCTTGCAAAATCACTTTCTATTGTGCTATCAATCGGAATGTAATTAAAAACAGTTTTGTCTGTTTTTGACATTTTGAATAAGTTTGATAAATACGTTTCTATTTCTTCTAATTCAAATAAGCGCATTTCATATTGTTGTCCGTTAATCTGTTCGTATTTAACACCGTCCACTAAAAGGCTGTTCAGCACTTTTTTAATCGTATTTGTTACGCTATCCAAAAACATTTGTGGATTTATTTCCAATTCTCCAATCCGACCCGATTGTTTGAGTACCTCAAAAACGGTTCTTCGGCTTACATCTATACGACTTTGAATATAGCCATAAACATCAGGCATTTGATAGTTTACTGCTGTAATGTGTCGTACTTGACTATCTTTTACTTGACCTTCAACGCCTTCTTCTGTAATAGAAATTC
>JANLRG010000455.1:0-1421 GCA_031361545.1 Bacteroidota bacterium | reverse complement strand
GAGTTTTACATTTGATTGTAGCGCGCCCACTATCACAGGCGCTTTCTATTCAAGTGGTTTTACTCAAACAGGTTCTATCACTTTAAAAATCAGTAATGTAGTCAGTGGCGTGAGCAGCATTGTTGTTTCTAATTCCAACGGTTTTTCAGGAGGCATTGCCAGTACAACGCTTTCAGCTACTCAAACAAGTATTCAAATCCCGATTAGTTTCAATGGTTTAAGCCCCGTTGGCACTTACAATTTGACTGTTTCTTCTCCCAATGCCACTAATAATTGTAGTGTATCCATTATAGTATCAGCCTGTTCTTCTTACAAACCTATTATCAATACGAATGTGCCTTCTACTTTATGTACAGGCGATAGTATCACCATCACTGCAGCCACTGGTATCAGATATAGATGGAGTACAGGCGAGACGACCGCTTCAATTATGAAAAAACAAGCTGGGACTTATACGGTGACAGTTACTTCTAATGGTTGCACAGGCTCTAATAGCCAATCAATTTCATATCATAGCAACTGTGAAACGGGCTTGTGTACAGGTGTTTTATCGCCTGATTCCTATAATATTACTTTTGGCGTAGGCAGTAGGACTAATTTAGCGAATGCTGTTGCAGGAGCCACTACTACACATGTGTATTCACCATCAGGAATTATAATTGATGGTCAATACGCCGTGGCAAATAATGCAACAGAAGCCGGTGGTTGGGCAGCTAATACCAGCGACCACAGTGGAAATGGCGCAATGGGTCGATTAATGGTGGTCAATGCAGACAATACACCTAAAGAATGTTTTAGATTGCCCGTCAGCGGCTTGTGTTCAAATTTAAAATACCAGTTTTCAGTTTGGATTAAAAGCATTTCTAATAAACCTGAGAAACCCAACGTGACCTTAGAAATTAGGGATGTGGCTACGGATTCCCTTTTGGCTATCAAAGGCACATCCGATGTACCCTACGGGGATTGGATTCAATATGGTTTTACTTTTTATACCCCCCTCAATCCCAATCTTTATGTCGTTTTGAGAAATAATACTAAAGGCGGATTGAATGGGAATGATTTAGCGATTGACGATATTCAGTTTGCTTATTGTGGTCCGCCTGTGAATTCGGTCATGTTGGGCGGTTCATTTGATGCGACTACTGGCGAAGGGAGCGTTTGTAAAGGAAAAATAGTAACTTTAAAATCAGATGTTACTACAGGATATCTAAGAGTGCCCGTATATCAGTGGCAAGAAAGCTTAGATAATGGTAGTACGTGGCGCAATATTTCAGGGGCAACCTCTCTTATTTATGCATTTCTTTCTGATTCAACTTTTAATGGTAGAAAATTTAAATTAAAAGTACCCTCAACAGGTGGTGAAGGAATTTTAAGAGCAAATGCGCTAGAACAAAACGTTATTGCTAAAATTGAAAATAATA
>JANLRG010000420.1:0-1305 GCA_031361545.1 Bacteroidota bacterium | reverse complement strand
ATAAAACGTTGACAATCAAATGGTTGTAAAAAAAATTGGCGCAAGTTTAAATACTTGCGCCAATTTTTTTCATTTTTTACTCTTCACTAAAATTCACTGTACAATTTTTTCCTTTTTTCGATTATCAGCCACTTCTTCAGTACATTTCACGACAGTGATACTGATAACATTGGAGACAACGCCGACGCATTTGTTGGGTTCTTCTTTTTTGGCTTTAATATAAGCCGTCATTTTTTGGAAATCCCATTTGATAGTTGGAAATGGTTGAGCAGTTAGGGAGGTGGTGTAGCTAAAGGATGCCAGAGCAAAGCCCAAGCGCATTAATTTTTTCATGATTGTTCATAGATGTTTGTTTAGAATATGTTTGTTTTTTTCTTCAAGTTTTTCAAAGTTAAAGGCTTTTTCCTATAAAGTCAAAAATTTCAATAGTGAAAATCTCATTTTTCACTTTTCCCTGTTTGATTTTCACTAAAATAGGGTTGGCATAGATATTTTATTGATGAGTAGAATTACTTACAAGTTTTAAGTAAAATTTCAATAAAATACGCATGACTTTGAAAATTAAAACATACCTACAAAACTCAGGTCAAGTACTTGTCAGCACTTTTAAAGGGTTTATGAACGATAATGCCTTCAAAATGGCAGCTTCTCTATCGTATTACACCTTGTTCTCCATTGCACCCATGCTCATTATTATTATTGCGTTGGGGAGTTTCTTTTTTGGGCAAGATGCCATTAGAGGGCGCGTATATGGACAAATCAATGCTTTTGTAGGCGATGTTGCGGCGGCTCAAATCCAAAAAATGATTGAGAACGTGCATCTCTCTGGCGAGACCTATTTTGCAACAATTGTTGCTATTGTTACCTTCTTTTTTGGCGCAACGAGTGTATTTGCAGAGATTCAAGATTCCATCAATCGGATATGGTCTTTGCGGGTGAGACCTGAACGGGGTTTTCAAAAATTTATCTTCACGCGATTTATTTCATTTTCTATGGTCGTGACTATCGGCTTTCTCCTTTTAGTATCATTACTCATGAATGCAGCCTTGAGTTTGATGACAAAACCGCTTGAAAGATATATAGGTGATTATGCTTTGCTGCTTAAAATTGTCAACATTATTATAGTTTTTTGCTCAATAACAAGTCTTTTTGCTATTATTTTCAAGGTTTTACCCGATGCTCAACTCAAGTGGCGCGACACTTGGGTGGGTGCACTTTTCACTGCTTTTTTGTTCATCGGTGGCGAGTGGTTGGTGAGCATTTACTTACAATCATCTGCTTCATTGTCAGTTTATGGGGCTGCGG
>JANLRG010000311.1:0-2243 GCA_031361545.1 Bacteroidota bacterium | reverse complement strand
GTTTTTCAAGGCAATTGACGGCGAAATGAACGCTAAATCGGCTTTATACTGAGGGGGTGCTTTTTTCTGAAAATCCCCGTGAATCTCGTCCATATTTGACCAACTGAAATACAGTCCGCCAATCGTCCACATAAAAAATTGTATGCCAAGCAACACGCCCAAATAGCGGTGTATGCGGCGAATAAGGTAGTTCGTTTTGGCTGTCATAACTTCTGACTTTATTATTGAATTAAATTTTCAAGATTTTTAAATTCTTCGTTGGCATGGCGATGATTCGATTGCTGTTTGCCTTTTGTAAAAATAAATTTGAGCAAAAACCAATCTGTTAAGCCTGTAATTTTCTTTTTAAACCCAATTTGTAGCTCATGCGTAACGAGCGTTCCGTTAGGTGTTTCATCAAAAGTGAGTATCAAATAAAGCGGAATAAAATACTGCGCTTTCATTACAATCTTATGATTAGTAGCCAATTCAAAGACTTCCCAATTGTATTTTACTGTCAATTTATCCATCTTCTCATGGAAGAAAAAAACACTACCCAAAGTGTCTTTTGTTTCTTTGACAATCCTAAAATCTTTATGTTCAGTTGGATGCCAACTGATGTATTTTTCTTTATTCAAACCGAACATAAATTCATAAATTTGATACAGTTTTTTACCTAAAACCTCAATTTTAGTGATGTGATTTGTCATAGCATCAAGATTTAATACGGCGAATAGAAACACTATTGGCAGCATTTTTTGATAAATATTTTTTTGAAAAGCCATTTTAAAAATTTCATTTTTTGATTGAATTTTACAAATAAAGAGTGAAACAATAATACTTAATTTTCTAACTTTTACCACCGAACAGCACATAAGCAAAAAGCGGATTAGTTGCCCTAAAATAAGAAAATGTACCAATAACGGTATTAATTGACTGTTTGACAATGACGTTTTGAAACCCCGTTTGCTCCATAAATTGAGGCATAAGCCCTTTTACATTGTCATTTGTCGTTTTAAAACCGTCTAATAATTGCACTAAACCAAAAGCCAAACGCATTAATTTGTTTTCTGCTTTTCCCCAATCCGCTATGATTAAAGTGCAGTTTGGCTTCAAAACCCGATGTAGTTCCTTTAAACAATGTAATTTCGTTTCAGCATCTAATTGATGAAAAACCAAGCAACTATATACTTTATCGAACTCATTATCAGCATAAGGAAATACACCACCATTGTATAAATCCAGAGGAATATCAAGGTAATTCTTAGCCAATTTATAGGCAGCAATTTCTTTTACTTTGGGGTCAATATCCAGTCCAATTAATTGAATATCAACCCTTTGATTTTTCATTAAAAGTAAATTTTGACCCGTTCCAAAGCCAAATTCTAAGATTTTTTCACCCACTTGTGGATTGACTTCTTCGACTAATAAACGCCTAAATTTCTTTTCGGGCATCGTTAGTTTTATTGTCAAATCATAATAAGCTGTCAAAAAATCGTAGCCGAGTGCGGGTATGAATTTTTCTTTTGCCATTTTAAAAATTTCATTTTTTATTATTGAAAAAGCGTAGGAACGCAAATTAAATTAAAACGCGTTTTACGGACTGTTTTCGCTTCGCTTGAAAGATATGCGAAGCGAGAAACAGTACGTAAGGTTTTAAAACAGTTTATAAGTAATCATTTATTTTAAAACATTTAAAAAAGTATATTCAAACTTTACTACAAATCCATTCGGCGCTGTACGGGCTTGCGTGCTGTACAATTGTTGCCGATAGCCCACATCAATCCTTGCTTGACTGCGAATGATAAATTGGATAGAAGGCACAATATCCAAATAAGATTTGCCATTGCCATTCAGTCGTTGACCCAACATTTCGACCATCGCATTGATATTGGTTTGCCGCAAACTTGTATATACTTTTGGATACATCAATTTGCCCACAGAAAGCGTGTAATTTAATCCATTATTGCTCTGCGTGGACGGAAACTCGTAGTTTGGTCTATTGTCCAAAGCTCGTTCATAGCTTAAAGTTGAGCTAATCGCCATTTTATTTATCAATTTAGTCGCCACAATGCCCAATTCATAACCCGTGTTATGCCCCATTGTTTCGAGTTCTTCTTGATGAATATCGGCATTATTCAAACTGTATCGCCCAAAAGCGGCTAAACGAAAATGGCTGTGAAAGTCATCAACGGAATAAAAACGGTATTTGGCGTACAGGCTTCCCCCCTCAGTAACCAAGCGGGTATTGCGGTTGCTGATAA
>JANLRG010000404.1:0-3192 GCA_031361545.1 Bacteroidota bacterium | reverse complement strand
CGAAGCGCAAGCAGTAGATTTAATGACTGGCAATCTATATGTCAACATCCACAATGCTTCTTTCCCTGGGGGTGAAATTCGAGCTCAGATTCGGTACGGAACAGCTCTCAACCCGTCTCCAGTACAGCTTTCCGCTCGTCTCAGTGGTACACAAGAAGTGCCTGCCAATGCCAGTACCGCAAAGGGAACTTTGGAGGGTATATTTGATCCATATTCTCGCGTGATTGCTTTTCGATTTGAATATTCAGGTTTAACGGCTAATGCTACCGCTTCTCATTTTCACATTGCCGCTGCGGGTTCAAATGGGGCAGTCGTCGTTGATTTTGTTTCTCAAGGCTTTCAGACGGGCAATAAATCAGGTGAATATGTTAAAGTATTGACGCTCACTCAAGTACAAGCAGACGCATTGATAGCAGGTCGTATGTATGTCAATATCCACAATGCGACATTTCCCGGTGGTGAAATTCGTGGGCAGATAAATTATAATCAGCCACTGACCCGAACAATCCCAGTAAATGGTATTTTTAGTGGTGCTCAAGAAGTGCCTGCTAATAGTTCACCTGCAACTGGAACTGTGGTCGGTTCTTATGATCAAAGAAGTGGTTTGTTGGGTATAAAAGTCACTTACTCCGGTTTGACCGCCAATACCACATCTGCACACATACATCGTGCACCCGCAGGTGTCAGTGGACCTGTTCAAATTGATTTTGCACCTCTGGGCTTTACATTTGGCGCACAAAGTGGCACATTTTCTAAAATTATACTATTGAATACAACTCAAGCAGCAGATTTATTGGCAGGTAATCTTTATGTTAATATCCACAATGCCAATTTTCCGGGCGGTGAAATTAGAGCGCAACTCAATGCACCCCTATCTGGTTTGAATGCGCCTTCTCAAACTGAAGTCAACAAAGTGGCTTCAAATTTATCCGTTTCGCTTTACCCAAATCCGTCCAAAGACTATGTTTTCTTAAACTTGGGCTATAATGACTCTCCTGTGAACGTCGAATTATTTGATATACAGGGTCGTTTAATTTCAGCATCTAAAAGCTCAGAGCCTTTGATGAAATGGGAAACAGCCACTTTAAGCAATGGCATGTATTTTTTCCGTGTTCAAAAAGGAGCGCAAGTAGAAGTGCATAAATGGTTGAAAAATTAAATTATTTTATTCGGGTGATTTAAACTTTGAATGTATTAAAACAAAAAGTCGCTACATTGATTCAAATCAGCTTAGCGGCTTTTGTTTTTTTACAAAAAGAGAATTGCTTATCACATGCGATACATGATTGTTTCTTTACTGGCGGTTCTATCCCCTCAGTATTTTTCCTATTTTTACCCATTGTTTCAAAATAAAAATCAATTAAAAATGAAAAAATTGCTTCCTTTCTGTGTTTTGATACTTGTGACAAATGCCCTATTTGCTCAACCCAGTAATCCGCCCGGTTTGAAATTAATACGAACAGAGGATTTAAAAGCCGATTTGTCTGCCCACGCGGATGCTAAATTCAAAGGACGTTCAGCAGGGACTTTGGACGAACTGAAAGCTGCCGCATGGTTGGCTGAAAAATACAGAGCCATAGGTATAAAACCTGCGGGCGATGACGGCACGTATTTTCAATTTTTTACCTTATGGCGCAACCACATTGCCGATAATTCGAGTATCCAAATAAACGACAAACCTTTAGCCCTTTGGGACGATGTGACGGTTTCACAAATGGCAAATGTTAATCTCAGTGCGCCCATTCTTTATTTGGGAAACGCTTCAGAAATGGATACCACAGTCAATGTAAAAGGTAAAGTCGTCGCTTTTGAAGCCAATGCAAAAGGCATTAATTTGGAGGTTTCATTGCCCACTTGGCGATACAGCCGATACATTTACACTAAATACGGGCTATCTTTACTGAAACGCGGGGCTACGGCTATTCTTATTATTGCCGATGAAACAGGTGAAAAATCGTGGGAAGATGCCAACGAAAACTTTAAAAGAGGCTCTTATGATATTGACGGCGGGGCGAATATAGATGTCACAACCACTGTTCCCGTTTTATGGCTACATCCAACGGCGAAAAAAGAGATAGAATCCAATACCGCTACCTTAAAAGCCAATTTGATTGTGTCAAAATATCCTTACCCCTCAGTAAATGTTGTCGGTAAAATAGAAGGAACAGATGCTAAATTAAAATCCGAATACCTCTTATATAGCGGACATTCAGACGCACATGGTATCCGAAACGCCATCAAAAACGACACGATTTATTACGGTGCCGATGATAATGGCAGCGTGAATGTTGCCATGCTTGCCAATGCGAGGGCTTTTGTAAAATATCCTGCTAAACGGTCGGTTCTGTTTGTCATTCATGGAGCAGAAGAAAGAGGCTTATTGGGTTCAAGGTATTATTCCGCGCATCCCACAGTGCCGATTACGAGTATTGTCACGGTCTTAAATGGGGATATGATTGGTCGAAACAAGATAGATAGTGCCGCGATTTTAGGCTCAATGCCGCCGCATAGAAATTCATTGGATTTAGTCAATATGGCAATGGCTGCCAACCAAGAAGGTCCCCAATTTAAATTGGACAGCGAATGGGATAAAGTAACCCATGTCGAGGGTTGGTATTTCAGAAGCGACCACGTGCCTTATGCCCGCTTAGGCATACCTGCCCTCATGTACACGACCCTTTTGCACTCTGATTATCATACACCGCAAGACAATGCTGAAAATATCAATTATCCAAAATTAAAGAAAATGGCTGATTGGATGTATCGAACAGGCTGGAAAGTCGCTAATGCGGATAAGCGACCTGCTGTTGATACAAACTTTAAATTGGAAAGATGAGCGCCCCCCTCAGTATTCCACCACTTTTTAAACAAAAAATTTCAAATGAAAAGCGAACAGAACGAAGGATTGAAACGCGAAATTGGTGATTAAACACAACCGCCGCTTGGAGCCATCTAAGTGGCGGTTGTATTTTTTTATTGCAATTATTTTGTATGTCATTAAAAATTATGTTCTAATTGCCCAATGAAATATTTGTTATAATAGTAATCTTTATTTATCTTTAAGAATTCTTTGTGTACCCAATTTATTACCTGTACCTACCGATTTATCTTTCCCATAATTTTATTAAGTTTATTAAACAACTCATTCTACATTACCAAACTAAAAATTATTAAAATGAAAACGAGTTTTAT
>JANLRG010000374.1:0-11532 GCA_031361545.1 Bacteroidota bacterium | reverse complement strand
ATATTTTTTCCATTCACAAACAAATATTATTAGTGAAAAAGAGGCTCAGAAAAAAAGTGAATGGTTAGGTCATAAAAATTCACAACTTGAAAAACAAAAAACGTTGTTATAATTCGAAAATACATATATTTACTTCCACCAAACTTCTTCATTTATGAAAAAACTTAGCCTTATCTTCCTAGGACTTGCTTATGCAATCGTCGGGTATTGTCAAACATCAATTTCCATAAAGATTACTGATGCCAGCACTCAATCTCCTCTGCCAGGTGTTACGATTATAGTTAAAGGCACAACAAGTGGCGCCTCAACTGATGCAGATGGTCGTGCAACCATATTAGCAAAAGGAACAGATAGTTTAAAGATTCAGCTCATCAGTTACACTACAAAAATTGTAGCTATAAATAATCAAACCAACTTATTTATTCCTCTATCGCCTTCAGCCGTTGATCTCGGTGATGTCGTTGTTGTGGGAACAAGAACGGCGGGAAGAATAAAAACAGAATCTCCTGCACCGGTTGATGTCATTAATGTTACTGCATTATCAATTTCAACAGGAAGAAATGATATCACTTCTCTTTTAAACTATATGGCGCCGTCGCTGAATAGCAATAAACAAAGTGGATCAGACGGGGCAGACCATATCGATCTCGCAACATTGAGAGGCTTGGGGCCCGATCAAACATTGGTCTTAATCAACGGAAAGCGTCGACACCAAACTGCTTTTGTTGCAGTATTCGGAACTCGTGGAAGAGGAAATTCAGGGACTGATTTAAATGCTATTCCGATTTCATCCATCGATCGAGTAGAAATTCTTCGTGATGGCGCTTCTGCTCAATATGGTTCAGATGCAATTGCCGGTGTTATCAATATCATTCTCAAAAAAAACATTCATGAATTTACAGGGGACGTAAGCATTGGTGGTTACTCCGATAAAAATTTCAATCCTGCTTTTAAACCAGAGCTTCAGCAATACGAAGAAGGAAAAAAATTCGATGGTCTATACCAGGCCTTCAACGGAAATTACGGAGTGCCTCTTGGAAAGAAAAACGGCTACATCAATTTTTCTATCAGCGCGCTTAATCAAGCAAAAACATTGCGTCAAGTTTTAGACACTTCAAATTTATTGACCAATAAAGAATCTCTTCCAATCAATATTTATCGTAGAGGAAATGGTGATGGTTCAACAATGTCTGTTGGTGGGTTTTATAATTTAGAAACAGCTATTGGCAAAGGAACTTCTCGTTTTTATTCTTTCGGCGGATACACTTATAGCAAGAGTGATGCTTTTGCCTATTCAAGAAATTATTCTGCGCGACCAGAGAGATTCCCGACGGATGGAAGTGGAAATTTAATTTTTGTTGATGGCATTATGCACAAAACTTCCGATGGTGAAACTTATTACAACCCACACATTCAAACAAATGTTGCCGATTATTCTGTCGCTGTTGGAGCAAACGGAACAATGGCAAAAGGATGGAAATGGGATTTGAGTAATACACTCGGTAAAAATGATTTTCATTTCTATGGCGATAAAACATTCAATGCATCATTAGGTACAGCACAAACACATTTTGACGACGGTGGATTTTCTTTTTTACAAAACACTACCAATTTAGATTTCACAAAAGAAATAAAAAACGTAGCTGAGGGAATGCATTTGTCTGCCGGTGCAGAATATAGAATAGAGCAATATAATTTGTATGCTGGAGAAATAGCATCTTATAAAAATTATGACACTTCGGGCGCTAAGGCAACGGGCGCACAAGGTTTTCCTGGCTATCAACCTTCCGATGAAGTTACTGCGAATCGCTCTACAATCGGTGCTTATGTAGATGCTGAAATAGACCTTACAAAAAACTGGTTGCTAACTGGCGCTGTACGTGCTGAAAATTATAGTGACTTTGGATTTACAAGCAACTACAAAATGAGTACTCGTTACAAAGTTGCAAAGAATTTTAATTTGCGTGGATCTATCAGCACTGGTTTTAGAGCGCCTTCGTTACAACAAATTAATTTCTCATCTACTTTTACGAATGTTCAAGGTGGTTTAGTGGCGGAAGTAAAGATTGCACCAAACTATAGTGCTATTACAAAAGCTGCTGGTATTCCAGAATTAAAACAAGAACAATCTGTAAACGTTGGACTTGGTTTTACTTGGTCTCCAGCTAAGAATTTTAATATAACTGTTGATGGTTATATGGTAAAAGTAAAAGATCGCGTAGTACTTTCTGGACAGTTTGATGCTTCTGACGCAACGCTTGATCCATCATTTGTAGCTGCATTAAATAATCTACACGCAAGTTTTGCTCAGTTTTTTGCCAATGCTGTAAACACAACCAACAACGGACTTGACATCGTTTTAGAGTATAAAAAAATTACAGAGAAGCACACTTTCCGTGCAACGCTTTCTGGAAACTTGCAGAAAATGACAATTGATAAAGTGAATGTTCCTGCAAAATTAAATGACACCGAACAACATCGCAAAACATTCTTGAGCGATCGTGAAGAATCTTTCATTCTAGCTTCTGCTCCCAAATCAAAATTCTCTTTGAATCTTGAGTATGGAGTAAAGAAATTTACGTTCGGAACACGTCTTACTTATTTTGGCGAAGTAACTGTACTTGGTTATGGAGAAGATGCATTAGGAATCAATCCGCAAGTTCCAACAGATCTAAATCCTGCCGTTTATGTAGCTGACAAATATATTTATTCAGGAAAAGTTGTGACCGATTTATTTGTCACTTACAAACTATGTAAGTCAGCAAAACTTGTTTTAGGTGTGGACAATCTTTTTGGAGTTCATCCAGACTTAGGCGCTGTTGCTTCTGCTAAAGGTTGGGCGTTCAACAACGAATCTGCCGGACCGTGGGATGCTGTTCAAATGGGTGGAAATGGAATGAAAGCATTTGCAAAACTTGCTCTTAATTTCTAAGAGAATCGATAAATAAAAAATTAACAAACTTCAAATAAAAAGAGTCAGCAGAAATGCATGACTCTTTTTTTTGTGGATTAATTTTTCCTTTGAAACAAATAGACAATTCCTTTATTTGAAACTAATTTCCATTCAGGGTTTACAAGAAGCTTATCGATTTCTATTTTGTTTTGCTCAGGACTTAATGGATAGGCGCTATCGTCATTCAATACAATAATATATTCAGCATTTCCAATTGTAGGAAAAAGATAAATGTAATCGCGTAAAGAAAGATGAGAGGCTATTTCATTCGCAGCACTAACATTTGCATTCGCTGGAATGAGTTTCATTAAATCATACACATCTTGAACATTCCAGTCTCTTTTGAAGTGAGCTTTCGTATTTATTTGAATATGGTCCTTCATCCACGGAATTGAAATGGCCGATTTAATTGTATAGGCTGTTGCCGCCATGGTCATAAATATTCCGAGAGCAGCAAATTTATATTGAGTATTCTTTTTTTCTAAATTCATTATCCATGAAAATAAAGCGATGCAAAGAATAGGCACAAACTCTATTGAATAATGATAGGCAAGTCCCCACATAATGCCATAGTCGGAAAATAATTTTTGTGCATATATCGGAAGCAACATAATTAAAAACTCTGGTCGGTACAGCAGAATAATTCCACCAGAAATTAGAACAATAAAATGTAATTCTGATTTATACATATTTTGAAACGGGTCGTTGTCTTGATTTTCAAATAGCAATGAAAATGTTTTTATTGGGTGTTTAAAAATATTCACAACAGCTTCTCCAAAATTATTGCCTAGCGCATTGTAAGTAAAATGCAAATAGGTTCTGCCTTCATTTGCTAATGATGGCATAATGTAATTCATGACGACAATAAAATAAGTAACCGCTAAAACAGCTAATGAAATTAAAAAAAGACGCCTCTTCTTATTTTTGAAATTCACTGTCAAGAGTCCTAGTGCTATGAAAAAAGACCATAGCGCCATATTTTCTTTTGCACACATTAATAGTATAAAGAAGAGTGCAGCGGTTTTTCTTTTATCTTTTTCGAAAAAATAAAAAAACCAGGGAACAAGCATTGCGCCGATAACATTGTTGTGAAAGTCAAATGCTATGGCAGTAAAAATTCCAAAGATCGAATAGAAGTGAATAGATGCTAAAATTCCCAGCCAATGATCCCCACTTTTAAACGAGAAGTATTTATAAATACCAAATCCTGCCAATAGAATTACGACGATTTGTAACAACAATAAAGTGTACGTGCCAAATACAAAAACTAATGGAGCATAGATCATGTGCAACAAAGAGAAATGATCGCTCAATACATTTTTGAATTGAGGTTGCATCATCATACAGTCGTTTACACGAAAATGAGCATAATCCCAGCAGGTATTCGTTTCAATACCTAAGTCGTGAGCATGTGTCCTGAAATTATAATGGTTGACTAATGAGATTGAACTGTAAATGGTGGCATAAATTAAAATCGTTATAATAAGTGCCAGCTTTTGTTTCTTGTTCATAGCAAGTCGTTTGACTTTTTCGCAATATACAAACATTCTTATTCCCCATTACCCCGACTTAAAAGTCGGGGCTATTCCCCCATTTCCCCGACTTTTAAGTCAGGGAAAAGAAAAAAAACTATCTTTAATCTTGAATAAATCAATCAATTTCAAAATGAAACAAATCCTTTCCATTCTTCTTCTTTTCTATTCATTGAGTACTACTTCACAAACTTCCGTTTATCATCCATTTCCGGATTCAAGTGCATTATGGAATTTTCAACGGGAAATCTTTTGCCAATTCTTTTTATCATACGAACATTATTCTATTCAAATAACTGGAGACACGACCATTAATAATCAAACCTATCATGTTTTAAACACTCGATCTATTACAACGGATAATCCAAGTTGTTTTGGTTGGGGTGGCATTGGGTATCGTGGAGCAATTCGTCAAGACACTGTTTTGAAAAAAATTTATTACGTTCAACCAACAGACAGTGTCGAACAACTTCTCTATGATTTTAATTTACAAGTGGGTGATACAGTGAGGGGTTTTACCCAAGAAGGAGTATTTAGTCCTGATATCGTTCTTGAAATTGATTCCATTTTAATTGGAAGCGACTATAGAAAGCGATGGTTCATTAATAGTGGATATGGGATTTATATGATTGAAGGAGTTGGTTGTACAAATGGGCTCATCGAATTGTCGCCAGGGAACATCATTGATGGAATCACCTCTTCATTAAGTTGTTTTTCACAGAACAATGTGACCCTTTATCCTTTTCCAACTTATACCTGCAACTTGGTTGACTTGGTTAATAATATTGATGGTTCCAAAATTCTCATTTCACCAAATCCATTTCATTCAGAAACTAAAATATTTTTCGATCCTGATTTTCTTTTTTCTGATTTAAGTGTTTATAATTCTATGGGACGATTAGTTAAGAGTGAAAGAATAAATGGAGGGGCCTACTATTTATTTCTTCGCAACTCGTTAACAGAAGGAATGTATTTTATCAATTTAAATAGTGATAAGGGAAAAACATACTCTGCAAAACTTATAATCAATTAAGAATAATAATTTTCCCGCTAAGGGGGAAATATTATTCTAAACTAATTCTCTTACAAATTTTTTCTCCCGACATGAAAATTATTTCTACAAAATATATTCCATTTGCTAATTGATCAGAAGACTTTTCATTCAATCTTATTTCATTGTCACTCGTTTCATAATTTAGAATGTAAATTTTCCCTGATAAGTCCACAACAAAAATGTTTGAGATAGCTGCTTGAAATGATGTGA
Organism: Bacteroidota bacterium; assembly: GCA_031361545.1. GTDB lineage: Bacteria > Bacteroidota > Bacteroidia > AKYH767-A > 2013-40CM-41-45 > JADKIH01. Next base: position 5,783 of record JANLRG010000374.1, on the reverse strand, counting down.
TTTTTATTTTTAGATCCTTTATGTTTTTGCACGGAATTGGATAAAACAAAATATTTTCTTTTTGAAGTACACCAACTTGTGTTAATGAACAATTAAAATAGTACGGATCAAGAGCACCATTGGCATTGTTAATATCAAAAAAGACATAGTCTTGTACATCTACAAATCCATCTCCATTTAAGTCGGTGACTAGGTAACCATAAGAAAAATTTAAATCGTCGATATCAAATGGAATATAATCATTCGCATCTATAAGACCATCTTGATTCATATCACCGCTAAATGCTTTTGCAAATCCATAAGATATTTCGCAATTGATTGAAGCAAAATTAATATCGGTCAAATTTATTTCATTGTAATTGCTATCGACGGTAAAAGTATTTCTGGAATAAACTCCTAAAGTGTTTCTAAACCGAACATAGGCCAATACATTTTGTCCGGATAGATTGGTTGTTAAATAAGAATTTCCATAGCCATGAATGTCTAACGTTATTTTTTCGCAATAAATAAACTGATGATTCAAGGTATCTATTAAAGCAAATAAAACCGTATCGCATAAATCGGGATGGTTAACGGGGTCGGCCACTGGCAGCATTGTATTTGTTGCCGATTGAAAAAAGCCTTCAGAAAAAGCTCTGATATGAAAATGGATAAGATTCGTTTTTTTTACTACTTGGCCAGACGTGTTTAATCCCAAAATAACTATTGAAATTAACACAACTAAAGTCCTTCTTCTAAAAATCATTTTTGATGTTATTACCTCCCTAAATTTAGTTCTTCTCTGTAAACTATGCAAACCTAAACCCTTTTAAAGCACAATTGTAGAAAGTGATAGGTTCGAGAATTCTAGAAAATGATAGCCCCGAGAATTGTAGAAAATGATTGCCCCGACTTTAAAGTCAGGGCAATTAAAAATTAATTTATTTCATCAAAACATCCTGAATTATTCGAATATCGTTCATAACTTCTATGGTTAGAAAAGCGATTCCAAACAATATAAAACCATCTTCTTTTCTATCTTTGCTAAAAATCAATCATCTCATGAGCCTTGTTGTAGTTGGAACGGTCGCTTTCGATGCCATCGAAACACCCTTTGGAAAAACGGATAAGATAATTGGCGGTGCCGCTACTTATTCAGGAATTTCTGCTTCTTATTTTGTTAAAAATATAAAACTTGTGTCTGTTGTTGGTGAAGATTTCCCAACAGAAATGATTCAAAAGTTTGGTGAGTTTGGACTTTCGACTGAAGGTTTACAAATTAAAAAAGGACAGAAAACATTTTTCTGGTCAGGGAAATATCATGTTGACATGAATACTCGCGATACGATCGACACTCAGTTGAATGTTCTTCTCGACTTTGATCCTGAAATTCCGGCATCCTATCAAGATTGTGAATTTTTAATGTTAAGCAATCTGATGCCACAATTGCAGAAAAAAGTAATTGAGCGAATGAATAAGCGACCTCGTTTGGTTGTACTAGATACAATGAACTTCTGGATGGAAACTCAATTGGATTCTTTGATGGAGACGATTAAATTAGTCGATGTTCTTACGATAAATGATTCTGAAGCACGTCAATTGACTAACGAATATTCATTAGTTCGGGCAGCTCAGAAAATTTTAGCAATGGGTCCAAAATATTTAATCATTAAAAAGGGGGAACACGGCGCCTTACTTTTCAATAAAGACCAGGTTTTCTTTGCGCCAGCATTGCCTTTAGAAGATGTGTTCGATCCAACAGGTGCTGGTGATACTTTCGCTGGTGGATTCATTGGTTACCTTGCACAAACGCGCGATATCTCTTTTGAAAACATGAAGCGCGGAATTATTTATGGCTCAGCAATGGCGTCTTTTTGTGTAGAGAAATTCGGAATAGAGCGATTAGCGAATCTCACTCAACAAGAAATTGAGGAGAGAGTTCAGCAATTTGTGAGTCTGGTTCAATTTGACATTGAACTTGTATAGATGATAACAATTTTATAAAGAAAGGCGGCAGATAAAATTATCTGCCGCCTTTTTTGCGTTCCAATATATTTTTGATTTTAGGTCTTTTTTTTTAGAAAACACTTTCAATTTTTTAGAGTAAACTTCTCTACCTTATTTGTTATTGGTGCAACTGTTCGCAAGTATGCATAGATAGCTGAAAGGTCATCATCATTCATTCCACTCAAAAAGGTCCATGGCATTGGAGTGTTATTTCCCCCTATACCAACTGGAATGTTTTGCGTTGCGGAGTCTCTATAAAAAGTAAATTTTTTTATAAAATCTTCTTTTGAAAGTGCTCCTATTCCTGTTGACTGATCGGGTGTAATGTTTGCTGAATTGGCGCATTTACCATTGATGCAGAAACGAAATCCACCAGCAAATTCTCTTCCAGGAACAACTTCTCCTTTTTCAAGTTTCGTGTGACATTCGATACATGAAACAGCATTCATCATATATGCTCCATAGGCAACTGTGTTTGCCTTGTCTGGCATAGGAGGAAAAGGTTGATTAACATCGCTTGGAGACAATTTTACAAGAAGGTTAACAGGGAAATTTAAATTCCTTGGGGGAACTTTGTTTTCAATTGGTTTTAGTGATCTGATATAAGCAATGACGGAATATAAATCTTCCCGACATAGATTTCGAAAGTGTTTATATTGCATGAGAGGAAAAAGAGCTTCTCCATCTTTATTCACTCCTACTGTAATTGCTCTCAATATTTCACCATCGGTCCATGTCCCTAATCCAGCTGGAGTAATGTTTTTAGAATATACAACGCCCGGAATATTCCCAAAGTCATCATCAAATTTTTCACCTCCCATTCCTTCTGTTCCAGGAATTACAGGTCCTGCGTATTTAGAAAAGTCTCTTTTAGAATGACAATCGATGCATCCCGTAACATGATTTGCCAAATAACTTCCTCTGGCCAATCTTTCAGGAGTGATTTGAATTTTTATTTCTGTTGCAGCAGATACTTTTGGGAAATGAGAATTAAAATAAATCACAAACCCTATTGCGCCAACCACGATAATGATTAAAAAAATTCCGATTATTTTAAAAAGTTTTTTCATGGTTTCGTGAATTTAGAGACCATTAAGTTATAAAAAATACTAACATTTTCAAAATGTAAAAAACAAAGGCAATAAAAAAGGGGAGATAGAATAACTATCTCCCCTTTGATTATTTGGTTTTACGATTATTGTACAACCACTCGCTTAGATTGTGAGTTTCCGTCTTCGGCAGTTAAGCTTATTACATATACACCTTTTGCAAAATCAGAAAGATTAATTTCCTTCGAATTGTTGCCTTCGCTAGCGTTGATAACATCTGTAATTAATGCATTTCCTAAAAGATCAGAAACCTTGATGACATACTTCATGCTACTTAATGAAGTGAATGTAACAGATGTTTTTCCTGACGTTGGATTAGGGTACATATTAAACTCAGATGCATTGATAGATTGATCAGCTGCAATTCGACCACAATTGTTAACTGCAATCGTCAAGGTTGCCGGCTGAGAAGGGCCGCAAGCATTGATAGAGTTCGCACGAATAGTCGCACTTGGACTTAAAGATGAATTGAAGTTAACCGATGCAGTAGATCCAGAAGGAGTAATTGTAGCACCACCAGAGATAGACCAAGCAAAACTTGTCGCTCCCGCAATTGATGTCAAACTATATGTTACTGGAGTTGCAGATTTACATACTGATGTTGGACCGTTAATAACCGGAATTCCAGGACGAGATGTAATGGCATAACAACGAGTAGCGCCAGCGCCACATGCATTATTTGGAGTTACACAAATGCTAGCTGCATTCGATGTAAATGCTGGAGTGAAGTTAACTACAATAGATAATCCATTTGATGCAGTTGATACAAGCGATACGCCCGCTGGTACAGTCCAAGTGTATGAAGTAGCTCCTGGTACAGCAGCAATTGAGTAAGTCACATTTGATGTTCCACAAAGATTTGTTCCTGGTCCTGAGATACTACCTGGTAAACTAGGAGTTGACAAGACAGCAAATGTTCGTGTGAAAGAACCACATGAGTTAAATACGGCAATACTAATTGTTCCAGAAGTCCATGTCGGTCCGAATGAGAATACCCCCGTATAACCAGCCGCAGTAATTGACTGACTAATTAGAGTAGCTCCACCAGTTACAGACCATTGATAAGAAGTTACTCCTGCTACTATTGGCATTGTATAAGTTCCAGTTGAGTTTGCACAAATAAATGATGGACCAGTTACTGGATTAGAGTGGACTGGAATACCAGTTATCGTTATACCCCTTACAGAACTATTACCATTACAATTAGATGCATATACTTGAATTGAACCCTGACCGAAACCGGCAGGAACAGAAATTTGAACTGTATTAGTTCCTTGACCACTTACTATCGTTACTCCTGTTCCAGTTACTATCCAAGTATAAGAAAGCGCACCAGTAGAAGAAGTAGAATACGTAAATGTTCCCGGTCCACATGTTATAGTAGGTCCAGATAATGCAGTTGGTTGAGAAGGATAAGTAGTAATAACTGGAGCATTCATACAACTTGATGTAGGACTCGTTCCACAAGCATTCACGGCAGAAACACAGATGAATCCACCCGAGTAAACGTTGCTGAAAGAAACACTTATTGAGTTAGTAGTAGAAGAACCAGTAGCGCCAGTAGGTAAAGTCCAAACATAACTTGTAGCACCCGCAACAGGAGTTACAGAATAAACTACGCTTGCTTGATTACGACATACTCCTGCTGGGCCACTTATTGGACCAGGTGTAGCAGGAGAACCTCCCGATCCACTAACAGTCGCTGAAGCTGTACCTGTACAACCAGAAGCATCAGTAATTGTTACAGTATATGTCCCAGCAGCTAATGCTGTTGCTGTAGCTGTTGTTTGACCATTAGACCATACATAAGAATAACTCGAAGAGTTACCTCCTGATGGAGTAACTGTTGCTGTACCTGTTGCAGAAGTGCAACCAGATGATGTTGTAGTTGTTGTTCCTTCCACCTTTGTAGGTTGCGTTAATGTTACCGAAGCTGATGAGCTACATCCATTGGCATCAGTTACTGTATAAGTAGAAGATCCTGCAGATTGATTAAATGTACCAGTTCCTGTATAAGCACCAGTACCACCTGTTGCAGACACACTTACCATTGCTGTTCCACCAAAGCACGTAATACTAGAAGTAGGAGTTGCACTTACTACAATTTGGGAAGGTTGACTTATTGTAATTGAAGTTGTACCCGTACATCCGTTGGCATCTGTTACTGTATAGCTATATGATCCTGCTCCTACTGTAAATGTTCCCGTTCCAGTATAAGGAGCTGTTCCTCCTGTGGCAGAAACCGTTACTGTTGAATTTCCACCGTTACATGCAATTGCTGTTGCTGATGAAGATGCTGTTACCGCTGTTGGTTGTGTTACTGTAATGGATGTTGATGTTGAACATCCGTTGGCATCTGTTACTGTGTAGCTATATGATCCTGCTCCTACAGTAAATGTTCCTGTTCCTGAGTAAGGAGCTGTTCCACCTGTGGCAGATACCGTTACTGTTGAGTTACCTCCGTTACATGCGATTGGTGTTGCTGATGAAGAGGCTACTACTGCTGTTGGTTGTGATATAGTTCCTGTAGTAGTCGCTGTACATCCGTTGGCATCTGTTACTGTATAAGAATAAGCACCTGCTGCATGTGAGAAAGTTCCTGTTCCTGTGTAAGGAGCTGTTCCACCACTTGCTGTAACTGTTACTGATGAGTTACCACCGTTACATGCGATTGGTGTTGCTGACGAA
>JANLRG010000373.1:0-1371 GCA_031361545.1 Bacteroidota bacterium | reverse complement strand
AAATTTGGCTGTTCTGAATCACCAAACTATCCAACCAAACTTGCGCAAACGGGTAGCCATTGTCCTCCGCATACGACAAGAGTTTTTCTTCAATATCAACAATTTCTGAATATATAAATGCTTTATTTTCAAAGAGTTTCTCTCGATAACCGACTTGTGCGAGGAAGGCTTCGCTCACATTGCCATTGTGCAATTGTGCCCATTCATAGCGGTTGCCCAAGTGGAATTTGAACGTTAAAATGCTTTCTTTTTTTGAAATAAAATCGAATGAAGATTCAAGATAAGCCTGTTTGTGAAAGCTCCCAATCACTTCCTTCAGTTGGGAGACAATGGCAATAGAGTCTGTTGATTTTGTAGGAAAATCAGGTTGATTTTTAATGAAAAAAAGAGAATCTTTTTCATTTTCAAACACCACTCGCATTGAAAGTTGAGCATAACTTTCGAGGTAAAAAAAGAGTGTAAAAAACAAAAAGATTTTTTTCATATTTGCTTTGAGGCGGTGATAAATGATGAATTTGCAAAGTACAAACCTATTGGTTTTTTCGGAAAGGATTGCTCCAAAAAAACCAATATAGTTTAATAACGATTATTTTCAACTTATCCGTTTGTAAATTTTCTGGTAACTTGAGACGGAGCGGGTCATGAAGGCTTCATGTGGGAGAGTGAAAAGCATACTTGGGCGCGGTAGGAATAGTTTCGTTCAAAGCGATTTACCATTCAAATGGTTTGCTTTGAAAACCCAAGCGAACGGTGTTCTTTAAAGCGTTCTAACTCTTCCGACAAAAATGTCTATTCCATTTTATTTTTTCATGATGGGTAATTTTTTTACTCTAACACCTTGAGAATCAATAGTGACGAGTGCGCCTTCTATAATCTTATTAATCAAATCAGGAATGTAAAGATTGATAAATTCTTCAAATTCAGAAACATTTATTTCGCCCAAGCGGAAAGTAATAATTGAAGGGAAAGGTTTTTGAGACAATGCAACAATACGCGTAAAATCCAAATCAAAAGTGATAATTGAATACCCATTTTCAATAGCGTAAGCAACTATATCAGTATCTTCTGTAGTTGTTAAACCCACTTCTGCTACATGCACAGCCACATATCCTAATGACCTCAAGGTTTTAGCATAGGACACAGCCATATTTTCATCGACTAAAAATTGCATAAATTAAGCCATTTGAAGGGGGAGGTATTGTTCCTGCATGCGTTGTGATGCAAAAGATAAGGCTTGATAAATATCGGCACTTTTTAGACGAGGAAATTCTATAAGCATAGTATCAATGCTCATACCGCCAGCTAAATGTGCCAAAATAGAAGACACTGTAATCCGAGTACCCAATATATGAGGTTTACCAGTACATACTT
>JANLRG010000303.1:0-1178 GCA_031361545.1 Bacteroidota bacterium | reverse complement strand
CAACAATTTCTTCAACGGTAGGGTTAAAGTTGACCGTCGTATCTGCTAAGAAAAGCGGTCCGAAACGGCTCATTAAAATATACATACCCGACACTTTTTTCACGCCATCTTGCTTGCCAATAGCTTGCAAAGCAGGGCGAATGGTATCGGGATAATTGCGCGTTAAGCCGCCAATCATGGCATCTGCATCCCCTTCCTCTACCATCATACAGCCGAAATAGGTGCGGCGGCGAATAATATCATGGGCTTCGGGTTTGTTATAGCCTTTACGTTGGCGTTTTTCAAAAAACATATCGCCGTAGTGTACCAATCGAGTGTTGGCTTCTTCATTTTGTGGCGACATGGGGTCAATGATTTCAATATTCCCCAAATCCAATTGATTTTCAAGCATCAATTGCTTGATTTTCTTAACATTGCCCAATAAAATAGGCGTTGCAATGCGTTCCTCTTTCACTTGTTGAGCGGCTTTCAACACTGCCAAATTTTCGGCATCTGCCAAGACTACCCTTTTCAAATCTTGTTTGGCTTTGTTGATAATGACTTTAGTGAGCGTATTATCCAAGCCCAAACGCTTCGATAATTGGTTTTCATAAGCCTCCCAATTCTCTATCGGAAATTTAGCAACGCCCGATTCCATCGCCGCTTTGGCTACCGCAGGGGCGACCGTTATGAGCAAGCGCGGGTCAACGGGTTTTGGAATAATGTACTCTTTTCCAAACACCAAATTTTGTTTTCCATAAGCCATATTGACGATGTCAGGTACCGGTTTTTTAGCCAAATCAGCTAAAGCCCTAACGGCTGCGAGCTTCATCTCCTCATTAATAATTTTCGAACGAACATCTAAAGCCCCTCTAAAAATATAGGGAAAACCCAGTACATTATTGACTTGATTTGGATAATCGCTCCGCCCAGTAGCAAATATAATATCTTCGCGAGCTGCGATGGCTTCGTCATAAGGAATCTCGGGCGTAGGGTTCGCCATAGCGAAAACAATACAATCTTTAGCCATTGGTTTAATCATCTCCTGCGTCAAAACGTTGCCTTTTGACAAACCGATAAACACATCTGCACCGACCAAAGCCTCCGTTAAAGTGGTGGTTGCAGAGGCATTATCATTGGCAAATTCTTTCTTTTTACCATCCAAATTGGTGCGGCTCGGATGAATCAAACCCTTTGAA
>JANLRG010000297.1:0-5651 GCA_031361545.1 Bacteroidota bacterium | reverse complement strand
GGAAGAAAACTTAGCGCTGATGCGACTACTGGATGAGCAATACTTGAAGACACCCTTCTATGGGAAACTTCGTCTATGCGCCTTACTAAGAGCGCTAGGCTATTCGATCAATCTCAAACGCATCTGTCGACTGATGCGCTTTGTAAATCTTCAGCAAGATTATTTAATGTTAATAAGAAAAGCGTACAATGCGGTTTTACGGTAAAAATAGTTTTTTTTCAAGCAACCACTTTAACTAAACAACAAAGCACTACGCTCAATTAAAGCATTTACCCAACCGATAAACAAATTAAAGAAGAAAAAGTAAAAAGTAACCGGCACAACATGAATCTCCAATGCTAAACTAGCATGAGCAAAAATTGTAACAAGAAAAAATATAATTACAGAGTTAACACGGTAACTTTTAAAATTACAACAAGGTGATTTAATGCTAGTAATGAGTGTCTATAATGCAGTTTTACTGTAAAAAAAGTTTTTTTTCCAAGCAACCACTTTTATAACCCGACAAGGCACTACGCTCGATCAAAGCATTCAATAAATCGATAAAGAAATTACAGCCGAAAAAGTAAAAAGAAACCGGCACAACATGAATCTCCAATGCTAAACTAGCATGAGCAAAAATTGTAACGAGAAAAAATATATTATTACAGAGTTTACACCGTAACTTTTAAAATTACAGCAAGAAGATTTCTTGTCGTTAAAGAAAGCTTACAAAGTCGTTTTATGGTAAAAATCGTTTTTTTTCAAGCAACTCCTTTTGTCAGGCAATCAAGTACTACGCTCGATCAAGGTTTTTACTCAACTGATTACAACGATTGATTTTAAAAACCAATTCAATACTACCTTTTCAACCGATCAACCATTCAACCCTTTAACCTCTCACTATTTCCCACCTCTACCTTCCACTACCTCCCTTTAATCCGCTTCTCCATATTCTCTCGAAACATATCTACCTTTTTACCATTATCGATCTTCAGATATCGCATGAAGGCGCGCTCGGTTTTGTGGCCGGAGATGGCCATGATGAGGGTGACGGGCATGTCGTTCAGGAAATGGTTGGTACAAAATGATCTTCTGCATGTATGACTGGTCACTAACTCGTACTTCTTAAAAATAACTTCTTTCTTTACGTTCGCATTGCTCCTTAACACTGTTATCTCATCGGTGATATTTGCTTGCTGGCACAACTCTCTTAGTATTTTATTAAACTCTGTCACGTTCTCTACTTGCGGCAATTTGTTGTTATACTTCTTGAGAATCGACTTCAATAAATCAGTACACACGGGCACGATCACTTTCATCGATGTTTTTTTCTGATGGATTTCTATTCGGTCGGCTTTGATGTGATGTGGCTGCAAACGTGAGAAATCGCTAAACCGTAATCCTGTCTCACACCCTATCACAAACAAATCGCGCACGACCACTTTTTTATCGCTGCTCACTTCTAATTCTGAAATTGCTTTGACCTCTCGCTCTGATAAATAAATACTGTCGACTTCTTCACTCTTCGAGACCAAATGTTTCAAACTGAAAGGCGGAATAATCTCTCTATCAAAACACCAATTCAAAAACACTTTCATATTCTTATACTGCTTGCCAATTGAATTGACCGACATGCCTTTCTCTCCTTTCGCATTGAGCGCTGTGTAGGTGAGGTAATGATCGAACACATCTATAAATCCGTTGGGCCGATTTTTTAACATCGAAAAATTCAGTGGCGAACCATAGATCTTTTCTCCTGCTAACATGTGCTTGCGTAAGGAATAGTGATAATCTTTCACCACTCTCAACGTGTCTCGTTTATGCTTCACAAAATCATTATAGGTATTCCAAAACACCGAGGTACTCAGTAAGTGCTTAGGACTCTCTCTGAGCTGCATCACTTGTTCTTTCATTCGTTCTGCACTCAAGGTCACTCCAATTTTTAAATGATCGTTATACACCTTTAAAATGACCCTACTCAATTCTTCTAACCCTTCGTTGATTTCTGTTGAACCAAAATATTCCATCACTTCTCGCACGCGCTGTGTTTTTTTATTCCAATATTTTGGCGGCACACTATAACCGGTAGAAAGCTTGATTCGTTTGTTGTCGTAATTAAAAATCAACATGATTCTTGTTGAGGTTGTACTGCTTTCGTTATTAAGATTGAATTTTACTTTGGCCATGTTTAAAATGTGAAAAGCAAAGATACCCAAGAGCGGTCAGATTGCGGTCAGATTTAGTTAATTTCTACTAATATATTTTCAACAAAATGGTACGCTAAACCGTACCAACTTTCTTAATATCAGTTAATTACAGTTAAAAATAGTAAAGTTTGAAAAAACGCTAAAAACGAAATTAAGAAAACCGTCCGGACCGCCAGTACAAAGATTAAAGCCTTGTAACAGATGATGTTACGAGGCTTTGGTGTTTTTAGGGGACAGTGTGGGGGAGGGTTTTATGGTTGGAATACACTATCCATACTTTCAAAATGAACTGCATCTTTTATATTTGTCAATCGAAGCAAGAGAATGAACGAAGAAATACAAATCAGAATTATTGGTGGAATTGAAGAATGGATAAATATTCGTGCACTTGAAATTCGAGAAGAAAATTACATCGTTCAAGAGGATGATATTTACAACGAAGTTAAGTTCGGGACTTTATTTGAATTCTATCCAGGAGACGAAATCATTGCAAATAGTGACATCTTTCCAACAGACGAATTTGCACAAGGGGTTAAGTTGATTACTCCCGGTCCTTTTCCGGATAGAGCATTTCTGGAATTTTTATTTAAAGCAAGTTCAAATCAGATTTCAACAGATGAAAGTTCATTGGAAAAATACAGCACCGAAATAGCTAGGGTGAGAAAAGAAATCTCGGAAGGGAAAATATTTTATCGAGGTGTGAGGGGAATTTCAGAATCGATTGACTTGAGATTAAAAATAAATAACAAATTAATTTGAATTGCATACCTTCTAGAGTTGGCTACAGTTGCATCAAAACAAATTTAACTGATTATACTCTTTCCAATTTAAAGGGTCTCCATTGATTCCTAAAATAAAATTAACTTCTAACCAATACAACAACTCCTTTGCTAATTGACCTGCAATTTTTTTTTGACCTTGCGTGATATGACAAACATCAAGTAATTTACTTGGTATACTTGGTGCATTATCTCCGAAATACCTTCAGATGAGCGGTCAGATTTATTTACTAAATTGACTTTTATGGCGAATTCTAAGCACGTTTATGACATCGATTTGATCGGGATTTTGAATGCGATCGGAAGCCCAAAATGCACACTAAAATTTTCCTGATCCGTGGACTATTCTCTTCGGAGAACTCACTTATACAGTTGCACAAGAAAAGACCCGACCACCATTCTACCAGAAAGCAAACTAGAGGTTAACATTCACTGAGTGCTACTAATGAATTTATTATTTGTAGAATCGTTAGCTTTTAAACACTTGGTTTATTGTTCATCCTATCACCTGATAAAAAAAGCTCCCGGCTGCGTACCGGGAGCTTTGTGGATTGTTTTAAGAAATGGTTTAGCTGTGTTTAGTTGACAACAATACGGATAGTTCTATTTTCTGCACCGTACGTTCTGACATTCAGGAAGTACATCCCTTTTGCAAAACCGGTTAAGTCTAATTCGTATAAATTGTTTCCTTTTTCAAGCTTGATGTTTTCCATCAACATCTTCACACCGATCAGATTTTCTACTTCAACAACACATTCTGATTTTGTTTGTGAAGCAAAACTCAAGGTAAGTTTGCCTGTCGTCGGATTCGGGAAGGCCTCAAATTGAGTTAACGTCTGATCATTCTGATTTGCAATTCGACATGCCATACTCACGCTCACACCGTACAATGCAGGCGCACTGGTTCCACATGCATTGTTTGCCTGCGCTCTCACAACAGCGGAAGTTGATAGCGCTGTGTTGTAATTGACCATTGCACTTAATCCTGTTCCGGATGGCGTAATCGTTGCCCCGCCTGTAACTAACCAGCTATACGAAGTGGCTCCTGTTACCGGTGCAATCGTATACTGATCGGCAACATCCGATTTGCAAACGGATGCCGGTCCCGAAATTATCGGTGCAGGTGGACGAGATGTAACAGTATAACAACGTGCAGGCCCGGCACCGCATGAGTTCACAGCACTAACACAAATATTTGCTGAATTGGAAGTGAACGATGAGCCAAATGTTACATTTATTGAAAGACCTGTATTACTTCCATTGATGGTGACACCGGATGGAACTGTCCACAGATAAGACGTAGCGGCCGTGACTGCAAGTGTTGAATAAGTTGCTGTCGTATTACATAGGTTACCACCCGGACCACTTATACTTCCCGGCTGAACCGGCGTCGATCTAACAATAAACGATTTCACATACGGCCCACATGCATTCACAGCAGCGACTGAGACAGTTCCTGATGTCCATGTCGGACCAAAGTTGATCACTTGTGTTGTTGTTGTGGCCGATAATGTATTTGTTCCAAGTGTTGCATTTCCACTCACTGTCCATACATAAGATGTTGCACCAGTAACAATAGGCATTGAATATGTAGCTGAAGAATTTGCACAAACATAAGATGGGCCTGTCACTGGAAATCCGTGAGTCGGAATACCTGAAATCAATATTCCTTTCACTGCACTATTCCCAAAGCAATTTGTTGAATACACTTGCACTGACCCTTGTCCAAATCCTGCCGGAATACTTACTGTGATCGTATTGGTTCCTTGCCCACTTAGTATTGTTGCTCCGCCTGTGAGCGTCCATGTATATCCCAATGCATTAATTGCAGTTGTAGAATATACAACTACTGTAGGTCCGCAAACAATCACCGGCCCTGATATACTAATTGGAACACCGGAGTAAGTTGAAATCACAGGCACATTCATACAACTTGGAGCACTTGTTCCGCATGGACCAACTGCTGACACACAAATAAATCCTCCTGCATAAGTACTACCAAAAGCAACAGAGATCGAAGTCGTTGTTGAACTTCCGGTTGCCCCTGAAGGCAATGTCCATACATACGAAGTTGCACCGGCTACTGGTGAAATTGAATATACAATTCCTGTTGTGTTTCTACAAACACTGCTTGGCCCTGTAATTGGTCCCGGAGAAGAAATGATAACTCCTAAAGAAGTAACTGTAGTTGTTACCGTTCCTCTACAACCATTTGCATCTGTAATTGTAACAGAATAATTTCCGGCTACAAGATTTGTAGCGGTTTGTGTAGTTTGTCCTGTTGGATTCCACAAGTACGTGTACGGAGCTACTCCACCGGTTGGTGAAACAGTGGCGGTTCCTGTTGCGCCAGTGCAATTGGTTTGTGTTGTCGTGATCATACCTTCTACTTTTGAAGGCTGAGTAATTGTGATCGTCGTTGTTTTCACACAACCATGTGCATCTACTACGGTGATAATATGAGTTCCTGCAGTTAATAGTACAGTTCCTGTTCCTTCATAAGGTCCTACTCCACCAGTTGCAGAAATTGTCACCTCAGAATTTCCACCATAACAATTTATCGGTGTTGCATTGACTGAAATAACAATCGGTGCCGGTTGTGTAATTGTTATTGTTACACTGCTACTGCAACCGTTTGCATCTGTTACGTTGTAGTTATATGTTCCTGCTACTACTGTGAATG
>JANLRG010000293.1:0-2988 GCA_031361545.1 Bacteroidota bacterium | reverse complement strand
CATTCACATCGCCTGCCCACAGGCATAATTTTCCATTGACATTTGTTAAAGCATTAGTACCATAAGTTGCCACGCTTGAAAAATCGAGTGTCAGAGGAGTTTCATTTAGTATTTGGGACACATTGGTCATCACGCTCAAATGGTTGCGATGTTTGATGGCTACATAATAATTATCAGTCGCCACATCATTGAAAAACAAAGGAGAAACTCCATCAGTCTCAACAATATCACCATCTTTTTGAAGCAAAGCACTGCGGGTTTGCAGGATGGTTGAAGGCGTCGTTTTATCGCGCAACTCTACTTTTACCCAATCAACAATCGCATCGTCCGTAGAGACTGTCAATACTGAGGGGTCTATTGTTTCAGTGCCGCCGTAAGGCGTTGTAATTGGAAAAGATGGCAGAGAGCGCAAAGCATCTGTCATCAAAGTACCATTGTATGCTCCTTGCAAAAAGGCTTTGGCTTTGAGTGTCAAACCTGCTCGATTGATGAATGTACCTGTGAAACAAGCATCCACCTTAGGCATATATTTCACTTTATGCGGAATAATGACTGTACCTGTGCAATTCGGCACTTTACCTTCTTCCCAATTGTGGCAATCCGCCCAATCATTAGAGCCACCGTTGCTGTTCCAAATAGAAACTGTTGTGCTTGAAGGCGAGCTGGCAACACTCATTACTGAGGGGGCAACATACGCCACATTCACAGTGCATTTTTGACCTAAATACGTAGCGGCTGTATTTCTCATTTTTATAGTAATCCAACGGGTCGTTGAATTACTGAATGAGCCTGTAATAGTAGCCGTGCTACCATTATTTGAATGCAATAAATTACCGTTTAAATCATAAAAATCAACCGTCAAACCATTGCCAACTGTATTTAATATTACCGTATAACTTATTGATGTAGAAGCATTTACATATATTTTACCGACGACTCTATCATTCGGTGAGTTATCAGGTGTGCGACCACCTTGACCCAATGATTGGCAATGGCTATCACCCAAATCATCGTCCATTTCCCATTCTTGTCGGGTTGTAGCAGAGAGCGTTGGAGTATAATTCAAATATGCCAACATATCCGCCACTGTTGCAAAAGGCGTATTGCTCGGCACAGGCGCCCAAACGGAATAACCATGCCCAAACACATTCGCTACACCATGATTCACGGCTTTGGTTTTGATATAAACCCGTTTATCACCTTGAACAGTTGAAGTTGTTGTACCGCTTGCCCCTGAATAATCCATGAGAATAGTGCCCGCTGGAAAATCAGAATCAATCCAAGTGTCTTTATCCGCGCTGTATTGGTCGTTGACGCCAATCACCGCTTTACCCGATCTTTCAAAAACTAAGTGGTCATTAGCCGAAGAACCGGGTGGAAAGTATGCCCCCGCTTCTGCACTTCTTACTTTATAACTCCCTTCTTTAAATTGGAGTTTTTGATGGCATTTTACCAAGTTTTCAATATCATTCCAAGTGGGTAAATCAGTGGTATTAGTTGGTTGATGCGTATATCTTTTACCCGTCGTGCCAAGGTTAAACAAGTCTTCAAAAAATACAATCGGATTGCCATCCATCGCCATAATCACGGCATAAGCTGCGGCTACACGCGGTTCACGCGGGTCAATATGCTTACCATTGCCACCCAATTCCTGACCTTCATCCCAACCTGTGGCATCGCCTAATGGTTTAGAGAAATTGCCTGTTGTAGCATCTAATTTAGGACGATAAGTGTCGTGACTGTTGACAAAAGGAAATGTGCGATGAACGCGGGCAACAGGTGAAGCATAATCATAATAGCGTTTCCCTTGTTGCAAACCGGGTAAATTGGCTAAATTGTAAGCCCCACTGATGTTATTAGCCACCATATCATAAAGGCTACCACCTGAACCATATGCCCGAAGATTGAAGTCGAAAGTGCCTGTGTGTTCTTCATATCCATAGCTTAAACTGGGCTGAGCCATATTGGTGACGTACGCATCCAAATCGCTGGTTGTACCAATCCACTCACCTATATTTGTCATAGAATAACCACCGTTGGCAGCACCGAGATTGTATTTAGCAGTGCGTGTAGCATCCCGCTGAACGCCTAAATCAAAATGCTTAACGGCATCCCAACGCAAGCCATCTACACCCGTTTGTTTTTTAAACCATGACAACCAATTAATAGCACCATTGTACATATAATTCACACTTTGAGGCGGGTTAAAATAGCCGCGTACTGAGGGGTATCCTGCTGGCACACCCGAGGATGGAATATTAGAACTGGGTCCAAAAGAATTGGTGGAGTAGTCTATATCAGGTCCAAAAAAAGCAGAGCAAATGTCACCTGTTGTGCAATTATTATTATCATTCGGATGGAAATTGCGATAGTTCTTTGACCAACGACCTTTCCGAGTCCAGTAATCATCTTGTGATTCGTCAATAGCGGGCGTTGCATAGCATGAATATCTGAAGTTTTTATACCCTGAATTGCTTTGAACGGAAAACGAATTAGGGTCAACGCCACCTGCTCCTGTCGTCGTACCTGCACCATCCACGTGATTGAGCACCACGTCTTGAATCACCTCAATCCCATTGGCGTGCATGACCGCAATCATACGTAGGAGTTCATCTTTAGTACCCATATTGGTTTGAACGGAAGGCGTTGGGCTGCCTTTTTGAAATTTATCCCCTAAATCATAATGATCCATCGGTCCGTAACCGACCCAATACGGTGCTTGATTTTTATAAGACGGTGGAATCCAAATAGCATTAAACCCCATGCCCTTTAATCGCGGCGCGAGTTCAGCCAAGTAATTAGCCCAACCATAAGGGAAGTTATTATTTTTATAATCCCACCAAAAGGCTTGGAAAACGATCTTCTTGACTTGGGTTGTTTGAGATTGGAGGGAAAAATGAGCAATGAGTAGGACAAGGAAAAGTGTAGTGATTCTTTTCATGAAAAAAGTCTTTACATGTGTTTGTTAATTAATTTTTCATACATTTA
>JANLRG010000286.1:0-1133 GCA_031361545.1 Bacteroidota bacterium | reverse complement strand
TGCATATCCAAATTGCCAATGCTCGTATTTTGAAAAATAATAGAGTCTACTTTTATCTGCCCATCCAATGTTGGAATTGTATTTTTTAAATCGCTGACTTTTAAATCTGCATTCATTACACCATCTACTGAGAATGTTTTTTCATCCATTAAAGTTGAAATGGTGTTCAATTTAAAATTAGAAACATTAACTAAAATAGGACTGTTAATCGATGCCGTTTCATTATTGGCTTTAATGCTTTGTTGCTCGTTGCTGATAACAAAATTTTGAACATTGAATCCTTCAGGACTTGTTTTGACTTGATTATTTTCATTGACAAGCCATTTTGTTTTATTCAACAACAAATCTTTTCCCAATGAAATATCATAACCCTTTTCGTTATTTGGTACAGCAAATACCGTCAAAGCATATTGGTTTTTTTTATTAATATCATGGGTTAAAATCTGTGCAGTTACATGATTTTTAGAAAAACTACCGTCAATTCGCGCATCGTACAATAAAAAACTGCTTGCTTGAAGTGTATCTGTTACAATATTGACCAATAAAGAATCATTTTTACCTAAAACAGTCCCGCGAGTCGGCGATACGTGCAACGAACCCATTGTTAAAGATGGTACATTGAGTTTAATATTTACAACACTGTCAATATTCGCTGTTGTAATGTTTCCATTTATTTCAATTGGGGTTTCAAATTTTAAATCTTTAACAAAAGCACCGTATGCGGGATTGGGTTTAATTAAAATATTGGCATTAAGGGACCCCTCAGTATTTGGCACATTTTGAGTACTTTTATTACCATTAGACCCCTCAGTATTTTGAGTATTTTGAGCGTTCCCGATTGCTTCGGGATGTTTCATTTTATTATCATTAAGCATATTTGCAGCCATTGCGGGCGGCATAAATTGATTAATTATTTGTTGTATAAAAGCCTCCATTTGAGTGTAATAAACAGTGCTATTCAATTGTGCATCAATGAAAGGCGATACCACATCAATAAATGTCGAGTCATTTCTAACGAAAGCAAAAGCACGGGTGCTATCCAATTTAATTGTCTGCCCACCGTAAGTTATAACGCTGCTGTCAATTTGAACAAGGGCATTCAGATTTTGTAGCGATGTATTTTCTACTTTTAA
>JANLRG010000279.1:0-3378 GCA_031361545.1 Bacteroidota bacterium | reverse complement strand
GTCAGTCAGATAGTTTTCAATCCTTAGCCGGCAAATTGTACCGAACACACGTTGAGACTTTAATTACCGACTAATGTCTGCGGTGGGATTTTTAGATTTTATAAAAGATTGAATCTGGCGTACTTTAAAACAACTGACGATTCCGATAGCTATCGGAATGTCGAAGCGGTGGGAGGATAAATCCGTGCATAGCGGTAGATTGAGGTTGCTTTAATTGTCTACTATCAATATTTCGACTCTCCGGTTGATTTCTTGATTGAACTCGGAAGTTTCTTCTACTAATTTATGCGAACTACCTAAACCATGATAGCCTAAACGTGTGCTATCGATTCCTTCTTGAAGCAAATAATTGTATACTTCTTTCGCACGATTCATTGAAAGATCATTCTTGCCGGTTTCCGGGTTGAAACCATCACCATCATAAGTACAACAAATATGCCCTTGTAATTCTATTTTCAAAGAAGGGTGGCTTTTTAAGATTGAGACTAATTTATCCAGAACTACATAAGAACGTTTGAGAAGCTGATGTGTTCCGGCTTTAAAATTTAAGTTGGGTATTTTGATTTTTTCACCCTTCTTTAAATTTGTCAAATCAAAATCGCCTGTGTTTTTTTTCTCGGAAGAATGAAAAATGAATATGTCAACTCTTCTGTTGAATGCAAGTTGATCTGAGTAGAGCGAGTAAAAAGATGCACTTTCGCCTTTAGAATATGAATTAATAATAATTTTCGTGTAAGAGTATTTTGAAAGATACCTTTTCACTGAGTTCACTCTGCTTGCTGATAAATTTTTATTCAAGTTCATTGAACCTGTAGTATCGCAATAACCAAACAGTTCTATTTTTTCAATGTTGTTTATATTTAAAAGAGAATCTAACGTGCTTTTTGCATTACTACTCAGATTATATTCAGAGGAAGGAAAGAATACTGAAACAGAATCCTTTTGAGGATAAGCTATTGCAGGAAGAATTAATAAAAGCACGCTTAAAAATTTCATCTTAAGTGTTATTGAGCGTTGATTAAATCCTTAATTATTTGATCAAGATTATCAGTGTAACCATCTATTCTTTTTGTAATCCTATTGCTTTGCCGATCGATGATAAACGTTGTTGGAAATAAGTTCACTTTATATTGGTTAAGTATGCTTTTGTCGTCATCATATAAAACGGTAAACTTCAATTTTTTTTTCCGAAATATTTCTTCTGCATAATCTTTCTGTTCGCCATCATTGGAGTCAATCCAAAAAACACTAATTGCCTTATTGTTTGAAAGCTCATTGTAAAAAGGAATTGTTTTAAAGCAATATGGACAATTAATATTTGCAAATTCTATAACAACAAATCTACTCGATAATTTGTCCAATGAAAATTCTTGACTCGACCCATTTATAAGTGAAAAAGAAAGTTTAGTCACTATCGTATCACCATTTTCCTTTTCCTTTTCGCTTTCAGGATTATTGTAGACCAATGGATATTTTGATTTTAATAAACTATCCAAAAATTCTTTGGGCGAATGAGGAATATCGTCAGAATATGCTATTTGATCAAACTCTCTAAAGGCCGACTCAGTTGCAAGATTATCAAGATATGTATTTTTAATTCGGTAGTAATTAAATTGTTTGTCAATCCAAACTTCGATTGAATCGTATGTCAAGTTTTCACTTGAATCAACAAAACACAAGTAGATTAAATTCTTTCCATTGAGAATTGAATCACACGCAAATTTATGCGCATAGGTAAATGGTAATCCGGAAGGATGAGAGTTGTTTCTTATAAAAGAGCGCAAAAGCGGCAGACAATTTCGTCTCACTAATCCTTCTGAATTTTCGTAATCCTTTCGATTGAGATTGTGTGCTTCGATTAGGTATTTATCATTGTTTACAAAATATAAATTTGTATCAATAAAGATCTGATGATAAAATCCGATGTCTTCAAAAATGAAGTTCCCTAAGGAATCTTCATTAACGTTAGTTTTATCAACGATGAGATTTACTTTTGCACGAAATATTTTTTTTGTATTGACCGGCTGAGATGACCAATTATAAGAAATTCTTTGTTTCTTACGTGAAAGCAACACGCTATCAATTTTGTTAATCAGTTGATTGACATCGTGATTTACTTTAGCATGTAAGAAGTTTGGTGACAAAATTATTGATAATGCTACCACTAGAGTTTTAATTCTACACATTTTATTTTTTTAAAAAAAAGCGAGGTATATCAGCTTTGCATACCTCGCAATTATAATAAATAATCAAATTATTGGAAAACAATGGAAGTGGCCTCTACAAGGACTCCTCCGCCGACTATAATTATGTTAGCACCAGTTTTTCCTGTAGAAGTCCAATGGCATTCGTGGCAATGTGCACCATCTGGACATGCAATACTGTTTGGAGTACATGTACCTCCCCCAATACCACCGGTTGATCCGCTATAGCAATCGCAAGATCTTGAAATTGTTCCACCATTTTGAATGTAAAGAGGATCTCCTCCATTGAAAGGAATAAAAATGGCATCTATACCAGTTGGTATAGTATCTTGGCCATCTTTAATTTCAAATGCTGTGCCATTAAGCCAGTTTTCTAAAATTCCTGAATTATCGTCTATTGATGAAATTTTGACATAAGCTATTTTGTTATCCATTGTAACTGTCATTTGTTTACAATGCTCATTATCTATTCTTGAAACATATTCTGCAGCAAATAGTTGAAGTGTAAATAGGTATAAGACTAGAAGTGAAGTTAATTTTTTCATGACATTAGTAATTAATATTGTTAGCATTTAATAAAATTTGAATATTCTGCGATTTATTTTACATCGATATCTCCATTTGTGAAATAAAATAAATATGTACGTTTTTAATAAAGGCATCGTAATTTTTTTTTAATTTTCCCTATTTACTAAAATCGAACAGCCAATTTAATTTACAAAATTAGTTTTGATAGCATGTAATAGTTTATTGTTAAAAAATCAAATCAATTTAACTATTTATATATGCAACTTGTATAAAGTTTTACAATAAAAAACAAATTCCTCTGAATTTAACATATTGTTATTTAAACAACCCGCTTGGCGATTTCTAGCATCAATAAATCCGTGCCTAGCGGAATACGCCGTTTTTTGCATGAACCTGAAGCTCTTATTTCGAATAAAGCACACCAATACTTCTCACCGTATCTGCCACAGTTATGTTATTTAAAATTGCAAAGGAAGTGCCTTGTAATAATTGAATATTAGTTGCTGAAAAACAATAGAGTATATCGTTTACTTCATCAAAACTAACACCTGAAAAATCTGTTGTGTTGACTAATATTACTGAATTTGTTGGGATGTCATACTTATAAATTCCATTTGAGGTAAGCAATAAAGTAGTGCTTGTGTTG
>JANLRG010000256.1:0-2493 GCA_031361545.1 Bacteroidota bacterium | reverse complement strand
AGAAGTTGCGAAATTTTTTTATTTCTATGTTTTTCAAACGAACAAAAATTTCGCAACTTCTGCGACAAGGAATTTCATTTTACCTATAACAAATTTTTATGTTAAACAGGCGCACATGGCCATTCTTCTCCCTCCCACGTTTTATTTTTTTTGCTCTGGCCACGAGCGGGTGGATTGTCTGGTAGATTATGTTTTTAAATTAACGTTTCCTGCTGATACAATTTGATTATATTTAGGACGTTAATCTTGAAGTATTTTTATTTTTTTTAGAGAGTACATTTTGAACATTTGGTGAACATTTGGTGAACAAAATGCAAACTAAATGTCAACTAAATGCAATGTAAATGCAAGCTTTTATATATCATTTCGGTTGTTTTCGGTGCATTTCTAAACTACTCTCTAATTAAATAGATTAAATTTTAAATGTTTTCTAAAAATTTTTAAAGCGAATTCGCTGTGTAAATTGGATGTAGTTTTGTATATGCTTTTGTATAGCCATTTGTAAAACCAAATGGATTGACAAAATGAGAAGTTAACTCGTTAAAATACCTAAAATGAATCAGACTTTAAACATCCCTTATAATAAATCGAATAACGATAACGCTATTCGGACATCTTCTATTCAGGAATCTAATTCCCCTGTTAAGATTCTGATTACAAAATACAAGGCAAGGAAAGAAGCTAATAAAATTGTTAAAAGCCTTAAAGAAGTTAAAGATTTTGAATCCGGAAAAAAGACCCCAAAATCATTTGACAACTTCCTCAAAACACTATAAAGTACTCATTACTGAAGTTTTTGAAAAGCAAGCTCAAAAACTTGCTAAAAAATTCCCATTAATCAAAGGTGATTTCCTTGAATTATCTAAGCAATTAAAGAAAGACCCTATTACAGGAAATGATTCTTTAGGTAAAGATTGCTATAAAATTAGGATGAAAATAACTGGAAAACCAAAAGGACAATCAGGTGGCGCTCGAGTTATAGTTGAGGTAAAAATTAAAGATAAAAAAGTATACGTTTTGAATGTATATGATAAAGGTGATTTGGGAAATATCTTTGAAAAGGAATTAGATAAATGTTTAAAGAAAAGGATGGAGCAATACCCAGATCTTTTTTAATTTTAGCGAAGGAAGTAACAGGGATTTGTTTTTTGCAAAAACAATGACTCCGTCTCACAAAAAAATAAAACCTCCAACCGCACAAGCTCTCTATCCTCTCACAGCCCCAACCTGAGTAACATAATATAGAGTTATAAAAATTTAATAATGTTCTCTCTATGTCTGCTCCGCAGATTGGTTGCCAATATGATTTTTTATTTATTCTTATTGCTTGTCAGCAGAATAAAAAATCATATTGGCAACAAGGAATTATTAAATTCTTATAACTGAGTTTTATGTTAAACAGGCGCACACGGCCAATCTTCCCCTTCCCACGTTTTATTTTTTTCTTTGCCCTTGCCACGAGCGGGTGGATTATGTTTTATGATTATGTTGTAGTAGATTGAGCGCAAATTATATGACAAAATTTAAATTATGGAAGTGACAGGAATGGTTATTGCATTTTTTGCTGGTATTTTCGCAATTTTTAAAGGCGTTAAATGGAGTCAATCGTCAAAAAGTAAACAGCTTTTTATCATATTTGGCATTGTCGGAGCAATAGTTCTTTTCTGGAATCAATATAACGCATGGAGTCAAAAAAATTTAATAGAAAAAGTTAATGCTACTTTTGGCGATATAAATGATATAAATAATGCTCAAATTCCTATTTTGGAATTTGGCAGCAGCCATAGCGGAGTTACTTTATTGAATAAATATGGTGTATTTAATGCTGGATTTGGAGACTTATTAAAATTATATGTTGCAAATAATAAGTTATATGTAAACACTATCATTAGGGATATGGACGGTAAGCCAATAGCCGTCATTAATGAAAATACGTGGAAATTATACAATAGCAACTACGAATATAACAATAATAATGAGGCATTTGAACTTGTTACAAAAGGAGAAAGAAAAGTATATTTTCAAGTGAAGTTAGAAAAAGGAATAGCAAGGGTTCAGGGTATGTTATTGAATGATATGGGGAAAGGTGTATATGTACAGTCTTTACCTGAAAGAAAGGATGGATATGAATCGATGATGATTATTGCAAATGGTAATTTGCAAAAGATAGGTAATTTGCAATATGATATAAAGACATCAACGGTGATTCCTTTATTTAAATATCCAAGAGAAAAATATTTAGGAAAAAAAAGGGATTAAATTTCTTTTTTTATTTTCAAGCATATCCAATTTAATAAGAACATCTAAAATAAATGTAAACCAATGAAGTAAGTTAGTCATTTGCTGTTACGATTTATGCATATCGAAACATGAAGTTACTAGATTCTACTGTATAAGTAGACTTTATAAGAGATATTTATTTACTCATTATTCAATTAAAGTTTTATTAAAGCGAATAGAATTTTTTTGCAAAAAATAAAAAGCAAGCTCCGC
>JANLRG010000252.1:0-6782 GCA_031361545.1 Bacteroidota bacterium | reverse complement strand
GAATTTTGACAAATCTATTTTCTACTCTTGGTTCGTAATAATCGTGTTGCTCTACTAAATTCCCTCCGAACTCACAGAAATACGACCAATTTTTATTTGTCAGCAAAAAGAAATTGAATCCCGCATTCATGTTAGTTACTTCATCTTTTTTACTGAGGAGGCCACTTCGACTAAAAAAAGGAGTAATATTTCCCTGTTTAAAATATTTCCAAAATGGATTGAAAGCTTGTATTGTCCAATAAGCAAAAAGAGAAGTATAATCGCGATAGAAATTATATCCTAAATCATTTTTATCATATTTTTTATCAGCTAATTCGTAAGACAAGCCATATTGATGAGTCCCTTTAACTTTATCAATAGCTAAAAAATATTGATAGCCATCGTTGTAGATTTTAGTTTGTGTCCACTCTTTAGTATGCGAATAATTTCCTCCACTTTTAAAACTGAACGTATTGGTTTTATCTTCCACATGAAATTGAAGCGCCGATACGTTGGCATCTCTAGCTTTTCCATCGCGAGCTGTATTGGCATTGGAAAAGTAAAATCCGTTATTATGTTTTAATTGTTGATCTAAAATAAGAACATTGTAATTTGTTAACGGTTCAGTAAGAATTTTCCGATATCCACCATCAGCAGTTTTTATTTTTGCATAAGTATTGTTAGTGATTGCATTCAAAATTCCTATTCCCAATCCGTTGTTTGTTCTACCAGAAAGTTTAGTCGCATTTATCAGTCGCGCTTTATCTGGATTGTCAACAATTTGTTCACCTGCATTAAGAAGATAAGGGACATCATAAAAAAGAGAAGGCGTTTGTCCAATTCTTCGAGAGTAAAATAGATTTCCTTGTTTGAATAAACTCGTTCCTTCTTTGAAGAACGGTCGGTTTTCATTGTAGATAGTTTCAAACGCTGAAAGGTTTTTAACTTTGTTGTCACTTTGAACCTGACTAAAATCGGGAAGTAAAGTCATGTCAATCGTGAATCTTTCATCGATACCATATTTAATATCTGCGCCACCAGAATACCCAAAAGAATTATCAGAACCATTTGCCAAACCATTTTCAAAGTGTGGATTGTTTTCGTTGTAAATTGACAAATAGGGAGTGAGATTTAGTCTAATTGGAGGCTTAATGTTTTCGATTCCTGTGAGCGTGCCCCAAAATGCAATTCGATTCTGTACTTTTTTAGGTGTCAACGTCCATTGATCATATTCTCTATTCCGTCGAATTGACCGTGCAAACTGAATACCCCAAGTTTGAATAGGAATAGCAGGGAATCGAATTGCAGAATAGGGGATTTTAATTTCAACAGTCCAGCCATCAGTTCCTAAAACAACAGCACTCTGCCAAACTGCATCAAAAGTTATATCGTCATTGAATGATTCATTTTGAACACCGCTAGCAGTGACTTCAAATACATAACCATTTTGTCTTTTATTATATGGATCGAGTCCAATTCGAAAGCCATCACTATTTAAACTTTGCGACTCGTCTCTGTTTCCTAATTCATGTAAAATACTATCGGGACTAGAATCAAAAAGGTGAGCATAG
The DNA here is from genome assembly GCA_031361545.1 of Bacteroidota bacterium. Classification (GTDB taxonomy): domain Bacteria; phylum Bacteroidota; class Bacteroidia; order AKYH767-A; family 2013-40CM-41-45; genus JADKIH01. The sequence continues at coordinate 5,232 of JANLRG010000252.1, read as the reverse complement.
ATATAAATGGCTGTATTGTCATACATCAACTTCACTTCGGTACGCTGAGAAGGATTGTTCCCTTCCACAGGGTCGAGCTGAATAAAATCGGTAGCAATTTCAGCATTACTCCAAGCACTATCATTTCCATTGCCATCAATTTTTATTTCTGAGGAAGATAAAGTAGCTTTATAAACTTTAGGAATCACTTCTCCGTAAGTGAGGCCAATATATATTGAAAAGAAAGAAAAGAGTAACCGTTTTTTCATAAAATAATTTTCCAAAACAAACATATCATTCCATATTTGTTTTTGCGGTTAATGAAATGTTAATTGGAGACTAAAAATACACAGATTAATTTACAAAATTTACAAGGATTAAACTTTTAATGCAAATGATTATAAAGCCACCGTTCATTGGAACAATGACTCCATATTACGAATCGTATCGTCGCTACATTAATGATAAGGATTTATTATCATCACTTCATGACGAACTCTTGATTACATCAGAATTGATTCTATCATTAGATGAGTCGCAAGGAAATTTTCGTTATGCAGATGGAAAATGGTCTATCAAAGAAGTATTGGGTCATATTTGTGATACAGAAAGAATTCTTTCCTATCGAGCATTAAGTATTATGAGAGGCGAGAAACAATCCTTGCTGGGATTCGATGAAAACGAATATATGAAGAATAGTAATTTTTCAACGCGAACTTTAAAAGATATTATGAATGAATTTGAATCCGTTCGTAAAGCAACCATTTCATTATTTAAAATGATGGATGAAAATAGATTAGATCAAAGTGGAATAGCCAATGGAAATCAAGTGACAGTTCGTGCGTTGATTTATTTTATTTTAGCTCATGAAAGACATCATCAATTATTTATTAAATCAAAATATCTGAGTCAATATTAAATTCCTAATTTCAAGGTTCACGTTTCGTCATAAGAAATAAGCCAACTATTTGTCTTATTTGCGATTCCAAGTTGGGTGATAAAATGGCAAAGTTTTTTATTGAATATTGATCACAGATTGTGTAAAAATTCTATTTTTGCGCCCACAAAGCCAATGTTGGACTTTGAAAATCACTCATTCTGATGAATATTCACGAATATCAAGGTAAATCAATTTTAAAATCATTTGGTGTTGGAATCCAAGAAGGCATTGTTGCTGAAACTCCCGAGCAAGCGGTTGAAGCCGCAAAGGAGTTGACAAAACAAACGGGGACTAACTGGTGGGTTATCAAAGCACAGATTCATGCAGGCGGAAGAGGAAAAGGTGGTGGTGTAAAACTTGCGAAGTCATTGGACGAAGTAAAAGAAAGAGCGACGAATATTATAGGAATGAATTTGATCACTCCTCAAACTGGTCCACAAGGAAAAAAAGTTAGTAAAATTTTGGTAGCTCAAGATGTATATTACCCTGGTGCCAACCCAACAAAAGAATTTTATATTTCTGTACTTCTTAATCGCCAAACGGGTAGAAATATTATCATGTACTCTACTGAAGGAGGAATGGATATTGAAGAGGTTGCAGAACATACTCCACACTTAATTCATAAAGAAGAAATAGATCCTTCCGTGGGACTACAAGCATTTCAAGCAAGAAAGATTGCTTTCAACCTTGGATTGTCTGGTGAAGCTTTTAAAGGAATGATCAAGTTTTTGAATTCACTATACAAGGCTTATGATTCAATCGATGCATCGATGTTTGAAATTAATCCTGTGTTAAAAACGTCTGATGATAAAATTATAGCAGTCGATTCAAAAGTTAATTTCGATGAGAACGGACTTTTCCGTCACCCCGATTACTTAGCCATGCGCGATGTAACTGAAGAAGATGCTACAGAAGTTGAAGCTGGCGAACACAATTTAAATTATGTGAAGCTAGATGGAAATGTTGGCTGTATGGTAAATGGTGCCGGACTTGCAATGGCCACGATGGATATTATCAAACTTGCCGGTGGTGAACCAGCAAATTTTCTAGATGTAGGTGGAACAGCTAATGCAGCTCGCGTGGAGCAAGCATTTCGAATCATTCTTAAAGATCCCCATGTGAAAGCTATTCTTGTTAACATATTTGGAGGAATAGTTCGTTGCGATAGAGTTGCACAAGGAATTGTAGATGCTTATAAAAATATCGGCGAAATCCCTGTTCCAATTATCGTTCGTTTACAAGGAACAAATGCTGTAGAAGCTAAAAAGATTATTGATGATAGTGGATTAAAAGTTTTCTCAGCAATACAATTGAAAGAAGCGGCAGATCTAGTGAATACTGTATTAAAGAAATAATTGAGTTAATCAAACAGATTTTTTAGAGCAACTATGAAATCATTACCGGCTGACAAAGGTTTTTTAGCCTTACCTGAAGAATCATTTGTTACTTATGAAAAAGCAAAGTTTGTAATTCAGCAAGTACCTTACGAACATACTTCTTCCTACTTAGAAGGTTCTTCAAAAGGTCCTGCTGCCATTTTATCTGCATCTCATTTTGTTGAGTTTTACGATGAAGAAATGGATTGCGAATCTTTCCGCAAAGGTGGAATTGCCACAATGGAGGAGATGGATTTTGGGACCAAAGTCGATGAAGATGCAATGCAATTAATCGATGATGAAACTTCAAAATTAATCAACGACGGAAAATATGTTATCTCCTTAGGAGCAGAACACACCGTTACGAATGGATTTATAAGAGCATTCAAAAGAAAATATCCTAAGTTAGCTGTTCTCCAAATTGATGCTCATTCAGATCTTCGTGAATCATATCATGATAATATCTATTCTCATGCTTCAGTGATGAAACGCATTCTGGATATGGAAGTACCGTTGGTTCAAATTGGCATTCGTGCTCAATGCAAAGAAGAATCAGACTTAATCAAATCGTCGAAACTCATCAATACGTTTTATGCTCATCAAATTAGAAATGATGAACATTGGATGGCAAAAGCAATTGAGTGTTTGCCAAAAGATGTTTATTTGACAGTTGATGCAGATGGTTTTGATCCGTCCATTATGCCAGCTGTAGGAACTGCTGAACCGAATGGATTGTTCTGGTCAGAGACTCTTACTTTTTTGAGAAAAGTTTTTGAAGAAAGAAATGTAATTGGTTTCGATGTTCTTGAATGTGCACCTGTGGAAGGAAGTATTCTGTCTGAATACACTCTGGCAAAATTAGTTTACAGATTAATAGGTTATCAGGCTTCGAAATAAAAAGTGCACAGGAAAATGATACTGGGATTTTAAACGTCCCACTTTTTTAAATAATTCAGCATCCGATTTGAGTTGTAGTATAAAAGTAATTTCATTGGCGATAAGTAGAATATTAACCAGAATAGCTTTTATTATCTTTATTAACTATGAAAAAAATACTAGTAGCTAATCGTGGAGAAATTGCAATTCGTGTGATGCGTTCTGCAAGAGAAATGGGAATAAAGACTGTTGCTGTTTTTTCTGAAGCCGATAGAAATGCTTTGCATGTTCGCTATGCAGATGAAGCCATTTTTATAGGGCCAGCTCCTTCATCACAGAGTTATTTGGTCATGGATAACATCATTCAAGCGGCAAAGAGCACTGGTGCAGATGCCATCCATCCTGGATATGGTTTCTTGTCAGAGAATGCAGCGTTTTCTGATTTAGTAAAATCATCTGGATTAATTTTTATTGGTCCAACTGGCGATAGCATGAGGATGATGGGAAGTAAATTGGCTGCGAAAGCAACTGCAGAAAAGCATAACATTCCTCTGGTTCCTGGCACTGCAAAAGCAATTGATGATGTAGGAGAAGCTAAAGGACTTGCAGAAAAAATTGGATTCCCGATTTTAATAAAAGCATCGGCCGGTGGAGGAGGTAAAGGAATGAGAATCGTGAACAACGTGTCTGAGTTTGAAGAGCAAATGAAGTTAGCTGTCAGCGAAGCCATTTCTAGTTTTGGTGATGGCGCTGTCTTTATCGAACGTTATGTTGCTTCTCCCCGTCATATTGAAATTCAAGTTTTAGGAGATACACATGGTAATATTGTTCATCTTTTTGAAAGAGAATGTAGTGTTCAACGTCGCCATCAAAAAGTGATTGAAGAAGCACCGTCATCTGTTCTTACTGAATCAATCAGAAATGAAATGGGTCAATGTGCAGTTCAGGTTGCTAAGGCTTGTAACTATTTTGGTGCAGGTACCGTGGAATTTTTATTAGATGAAAACAAGAATTTTTATTTTTTAGAAATGAATACACGATTGCAAGTTGAACATCCAGTTACTGAATACATCACCGGATTAGATTTAGTTAAAGAACAAATAAAAGTAGCACGCGGAGAAAAATTGTCTTTTTCTCAGTCAGACTTAAAAATTCAAGGCCATGCAATGGAAATTCGAGTGTATGCAGAAGATCCAGAAAACAATTTTCTCCCTGATATTGGTCGCTTAGAAACATATAAAGTTCCGCAAGGTCCAGGTGTCAGATGTGATGATGCTTATGAAGAAGGGATGGATATTCCGATTTATTATGATCCCATGATTGCCAAATTAATCACTTACGGTAAGGATAGGGAAGAATCCATTGAAAGAATGAAACGAGCAATAGAAGATTATAAAATTTCTGGAGTTCAAACAACGTTAGAGTTTTGTCATTTCGTGATGTGTCATCCAGCATTTGTTAGTGGGAATTTCGACACACATTTCGTTAAAAATTATTTTGTGCCAGGTCAAGAAAAATCTTATTCGGAAGATGAAATGAAAATTGCAGCTATTATTGCCTTGAGGAGTGTTCAGAAAAATATAAAAACTGAAACAATTACTTCGACCGCTTCAGGCAGTGCATCACCATGGAAGAATAATCGTTTGAGAAATTCTGAATAGGCATGTTTGTTGGAAACAAAAAGTTCATGAAACGAATTTTGTATTTATCAGCACTTATTTTTTTTTATCTTTCTACCAAAGCTAGTTTTGGTCAAGGTAATCGCGAGGGTAAAAATTTGCCCTACATAATAGAAAAAGAAGATACGATTTATGTGGTGAATTTAAGTACAGTGAATATTGAAGCTGAAGGTCCAGACTATTTAAAAAATCTACAGGCATATTATCGGCTTCGTTTTAATGTCATCAAAGTCTATCCTTATGCTAGATTGGTCGCTGTGAAGCTAAATGAAATGAACAGAGTGATGTCCACAATGAATTCTGATCGTGAAAAAAGAAAGTACAGAAATTCAATAGAAGATCAAGTTCGAAAGGATTTTGAAGATCAGATAAAAAAACTGAG
>JANLRG010000248.1:0-2024 GCA_031361545.1 Bacteroidota bacterium | reverse complement strand
TGAATGTATATTTATTGCCCTCATTGCCCATGATGCAAAATTGGTCGCCATATTCTAAAGGTCCAACGATGCGGTCTAAATTAGCGTGACCTGAGCCATACATGTGACCCAATTCATGAGCCAATATAGCTGGATCAAGGGTTTGCGCTGCCATGTGGTTATATTTGAGTGTCCCGGGCGTGTTCCATGCGGCACTGAAAGCATCTGCCTTATCAATCAGCAGCACATAATGTCCAAAAGGGGAAAGGTCAACATTCAGCCCTGTTGCCACTTCTGGTACGACTTTCTGTCCCACATTAATTTGTAGAGCATTCCACTCGGGACCTGTCAGAGATAACTCAAACCAATCAAATACCCGAAACTCAAGAAGTTCTCGACCACCTGATTGGTCAAATAAGAATCCGGCGACACTTGCCGTTATTTCTTGAATTTGATCCCGTGTTAAAGTGGTCACACGCGGTTCATTTTTACATTTCAACAATAAAACAGCTATATTCATAATCTTGGATGGTTAAAAACATGATTTATTTTCATTTCAGTTGCTATGACTTCGATAACCAAATATAGCCTTATATTTCAAACAGTCAAAGTAATTCAGGTGTTAGTACAACATATCGTTTTAACATATTGCTTTAAAATGCGGCTCTTTAGCTCAAATGCCTTGTTTTTTTTATGTCAATACTGAGGGGGTAGGCTTTAATCAAAAAGCCTTCTGCTGTTGGCAAAAGGCTTTTGATTAACTGTGTGTTTTTTAACCCATTCTTTGCATTTAATGGAGAAGAATATTTATTTTTTAAAATCTATAAGTCCCTCAAAAATGTCTTCAACTGCAATAGAGAACCCTTCAAAGATACCTACTCTAATATTATCGCCTTGCACATATGGGCGATGGTCTGCTTGATAACTATTGTTTTTATCTAACCGATAGACTAAAACGGTTTCGTCCTCCACACTCGCTATCCAGTATTCTTGAACGCCCGATTCTTCATATACTTCAAATTTATCTTTCACATCTTTTTCAGCGGTGCTTTTTGACAATATTTCTACTATCAAATCGGGTGCACCAATACATCCCCGACGGTCAATTTTATTTAAATCGCAAATGATACAAATATCCGGTTGTACAACAGTCGTTATGTCTTTATCCGATTTTCGATGATGCAGTGGCTTTGGCAAGCGCACATCAAAAGGTGCATGATAGACATCGCAGGGTTTCTTATAAAGATAATTGGCAAAAACTCTGTGTAAATTACCTGACGTCTTCTGATGATTAGATAAGGGGGCAGCCATCCGAAAAACACGCCCTTTAATGAGTTCTACAACATCCTCAAATGTCCATTTCACATAATCAGCATACGTGTATTCTTTTGTTAAATCTAAATCTTTGAATTCCATATCTTTATTTTAAGAACAAATATACGGTTTTTATTCAAAAATCATGGGTAAAGCCCTTGAAAGGAGAGGAATAGTTACTGCGAGGAAAGTTTTCTATCAGGCAATATAATCTTCTCTTTTTCTAAAAATAATCTCTTCGTCGGCTTGCTTAAATTCAATGTCAAACATATCAAAAACGATTTCTCTGCCGATAATCATTTCTTCAACTTCGTCTTCCAAAAGCCATGCAACAGGTATGCTCAAAGTATGATTATCAATTATTATTTGGATAACTTTAGTGAGATAGATGATTGTACCGCCGCCTACACCTTCGGCTGATTGTTGATAATCCTCTGCTTGTACTGTCAATCCTAAATCAATACCTGTTTGTTTAGATATGACACTAATATCTGCACCCGAATCTATCAACATGCGTTCCTCTAATTGGATGTCGTTTCGCTTCAATATAATAGGATATTTAGGTGTCCATTCGTGGCGTTTGACTGACTTTATGCGGATTGGTAGAATTCTTTTAGGGCGTATTACTTCATAAGGGTGTATATATTCCATAATAAAATCAAGGCGCGAGTAACCCGCAGCTAAAAGTGTTTCTGATACTGTTTTTCGACTGGGATGATGCGCCAATATGC
>JANLRG010000233.1:0-2015 GCA_031361545.1 Bacteroidota bacterium | reverse complement strand
ATGCCGATAGCTGTAAGAGTCATTCCTCCTATTGCAATCTGTCCTAACGGCTTTTGTTGCATGAAGAGTTGGCGAGTTTACAGTGGGTACTCTGAGGGGCAGGTATAAGCATTGCCTTTTTGTTTACCGTGAATTCAGGTTCTGACAACGTATCAAAATTTCAAAGTGTAGATTTTAATGTAGGATACAGTTTATATTACGTAAAAGATATTGAAAAATACGCCAATAACAAGGAATGGTCAAAATGTGCTGAAGTTATGCAAGATTTTATCAAGCATGAACCAGAAGTGATTAACGAACTGAATGCATACAACAAAGTTAAAAATGCGGATGAATATAATTTAGCTAAGTTTTTCGCTCAAATCCACACCATGTATGCTAATATTTTAAAAAACAATGGCAATGCAACAGAAGCAGATGTTCAAATGGCACGTTCGGAAGCCTTGAAAAAAGCGATAGAAAACATGAAATTAAATTGATACATGCTTATGAGGAACATATTACTCATTTGGCTGAAATTAGATTTTGGAGCGAAAGAATTCGACCTTGATGACCCCAAAACCTGTTTTTTGCATCGTGATATTATTTTATCAAAGCCCTTCCTTAAAAAAGTGTATAACGAATGGTATGGGTTGATTAAAAATGGCTTGTCAGATATTCCTAAAGGCGACGTTTTGGAAATAGGCTCTGGCGGTGGATTTTTCAAGGATGTTTTTCCAAGTGTCATCACATCCGATATTATGCCTCTTTCTTATTGCGACTTATGTATTGACGCCATAAAAATCCCTTTTAATGATGAAAGTCTATCAGCTATTACGATGATTAATGTTTTTCATCATTTATCGGATTGCACCCAATTTTTATTGGAAGCTCAACGAACTTTAAAACCAAGTGGTAAGATTGTGATGATTGAGCCTTCCAATAGTTTTTGGTCGCGTTTTATTTATAAAAACTTGCATCACGAACCTTTTATTCCAGATGCTCAAACTTGGGCAATTCAGTCATCGCGACCCCTATCAGGTGCCAATGGTGCATTGCCTTGGATTGTCTTTCAGCGAGATAGTGAACGTTTTAAATTGGAATATCCTCAACTGCACATTAAGACTTTGTGCTATCAATTTCCAATTTCTTACTTATTGAGTGGGGGCGTTTCGATGAAAGCCTTGCTGCCAGGCGTTGCTTATCCTTTGATTCGGTTTATTGAAAAAAAATTTACTAATCGTCATTTTAATATGTTTTATCTCATTGAAGTCGAAAAAATGACCTTTCAAAAACCATAAAAATCTATCATGCTAAACAAACACCTCGATTATTTTGAAAATATAGCAGATAAAGGTTCTCAGCATAGAAAACGGTTTAGTTATTACTGGGATGATATTACCGATTATTGCAACTACTTTTCAACCGATACAACTAAAGTATTGGAAGTGGGATGCGGCACAGGTGAATTATTAAATCGCCTGCAAGCCGCTAACAAAACAGGCATTGATTACAGCCCTAAAATGATTGAGAAAGCGCGAAAGCAATTCCCAGATATTCATTTTGAAATTATGCAGGCAGAGGATATTCAATTGAATGAAAAATTTGATTTGATAATCGTATCCAACCTGATTGGTTTTTTGGATGATATACAGGCAGTATTCCATCAGTTGCACAAAGTATGTCATGAGCGAACTAAAATTATTGTCACTTATTATAATTATCTATGGGAGCCTATTTTGAAAATTGGCGAACGTTGGGGTATTAAAAATCCGACACCTTTGCAAAATTGGTTGTCGAGTAAGGATATTAACAATTTGTTGATGTTAGCCGGTTTTGATGTTTATCGCCAATCAAAGTGTATGATATTTCCTGTTTACGTCCCGTTGGTGTCAGAATTCTTAAACCGATATATTGCCAAACTGCCATTTTTCAAGCATTTGACCTTGAATAACTTTTCTTTTGCTAAACCAATTTCGACAATTACTGCTGAGGAATATATAAAGAAATACAGTGTTTCAATTGTCATACCTGCT
>JANLRG010000292.1:0-23609 GCA_031361545.1 Bacteroidota bacterium | reverse complement strand
TTTTTCACAAAAATTAAAATTTTCTGTTAGTAATTGAACAATAAATATTATTTTAGTTGAAGAACTTGATCCGCTACTAAATTTAGCTTCGCCCACAAAAAAGTCTATCTTTGCGACTGTAAAATTGCACTCCACAAAATGAATAAAGTAGAAATCTATCAACCTAAAAACAAGATCCGAATTGTAACAGCTGCTTCCCTTTTCGATGGACATGATGCCGCCATCAACATCATGCGCAGAATTATTCAATCGAGCGGAGCAGAAGTAATTCACCTCGGACATGATAGAAGTGTTTTAGATGTGGTTGATTGCGCTATTCAGGAAGATGTTCAGGCAATTGCTTTAACGTCTTATCAAGGCGGACACTTAGAATATTTTAAATACATGCATGACCTTTTAAAAGAAAAAGATTGTGGTCATATAAAAATATTTGGAGGTGGTGGTGGAGTCATTCTTCCTCAAGAAATCAAAGAACTTCAAGAGTACGGCATCTCTCGAATTTATTCACCGGACGATGGTCGTTCGATGGGACTACAAGGAATGATCAATGACATGCTCAAGCAATGTGATTTTCCAACAGGAGTAAATATGAATGGAGAAGTTAATCTTCTTACTAAGAAAAATCCAAAAGCAATTGCCAAATTGATTTCTTGTGCAGAGAATAATGAAAAAGAATATGCAGCAATACGCAAACAAATAATTTCTTCCAACGAATCAGTTAAAGCGATTAAGGTTCCTGTACTAGGAATTACAGGTACGGGTGGTGCAGGAAAATCATCACTAGTGGATGAATTAGTAAGAAGATTTTTAATTGATTTCAAAGATAAAAATATTGCCATTGTTTCAGTCGATCCATCCAAACGCAAAACGGGTGGTGCACTTTTAGGTGATAGGATTCGAATGAATTCAATTTCAGATCCGAGAGTGTACATGCGTTCATTGGCAACTCGTCAATCTAATTTAGCACTATCGAAATATGTAAAAGATGCTGTTGATATTTTAAAAGCTGCTGCTTACGATATGATCATTCTTGAAACATCAGGAATCGGTCAGAGCGATACAGAAATTTTAGATCATTCGGATATTGCATTGTATGTGATGACGCCAGAATATGGTGCTGCTACGCAATTAGAAAAAATTGACATGCTTGATTTCGCAGATGTCATTGCTTTAAATAAATTTGATAAACGTGGTGCGCTAGATGCATTACGCGATGTAAAAAAACAATTCAAGCGTAACCATCAACTGTGGGAAACGAATGATGACGAGCTACCTGTCTTCGGCACAATTGCTTCACAGTTTAATGACCCAGGAATGAATCGCCTTTATCGTTCAGTCATAGATAAGTTGAATGAAAAAGTTGAAACAAATTTAAATTCGCATTTTGAAATTACAGGAGAGGTGTCCGAAAAAATCTACATCATACCTCCTGCTCGAATTCGTTATCTAAGCGAAATATCTGAGAACATCCGTCAATATGCGAAATGGACAATTGACCAAGGAACAATTGCTCAGAAATTATACAGCCTAAGAAATTCAATTGAAACTTTACAAGAATCAAAAGTTGAAGATAAGGATCGATTGATAAAACAATTGGAAGAATTGTACGAGCTAGTATCTCTAGGGTTGGATGGTAAAAACAGAAAAATAATTGAGGATTGGCCAGCAAGAATTCAAAAATACAAAGACGATGTGTATGTTTACAAAGTACGAGACAAAGATGTCAAAGTAAAAACATTTTCAGAATCACTTTCGCATTCTCATATTCCAAAAGTATCCGTTCCTCGGTATGAAGCTTGGGGAGAAATATTGAAATGGAATTTACAAGAAAATTTCCCTGGAGAATTTCCATACACTGCCGGTGTCTATCCTTTCAAACGCACAGAAGAAGATCCAACACGAATGTTTGCAGGAGAAGGTGGACCAGAAAGAACGAACCGTCGTTTTCATTATGTAAGTAAAGGCACGCCTGCTAAAAGACTGTCCACTGCATTTGATTCAGTTACACTCTATGGTCAAGATCCTGATTATCGCCCCGATATTTATGGGAAGATTGGGAACAGTGGCGTCTCGATTTGTTGTTTGGATGATGCAAAAAAATTGTACAGCGGCTTTGATCTTTCAGATTCGAAAACATCTGTTTCGATGACAATTAACGGACCAGCATCTATCATCACTGGATTTTTTATGAATGCAGCAATTGATCAGGCATGTGAAAAATACATCGCTGAACATGGCTTAACAGATCAGGTAAAAGTAAAGATAGAAGAAATTTTCAAAGCAAAAGGAACGAAGCAACCAGTTTATCAAGGTCCACTTCCAGAAGGAAATGATGGCTTGGGATTAATGTTATTAGGAGTTACAGGTGATCAAGTTTTACCGTTAGAGGTTTATTCAAAAATAAAAACACATACTCTACAAGTTGTTAGAGGAACAGTGCAAGCGGATATATTGAAAGAAGATCAGGCACAGAACACTTGCATTTTCTCTACAGAATTTTCACTTCGATTAATGGGTGATGTTCAACAATATTTTATTGACAAAAAAGTCCGCAACTTTTATTCTGTTTCAATCTCAGGTTATCATATTGCAGAAGCTGGCGCAAATCCGATCACACAATTAGCGTTGACGTTGTCAAATGGATTTACCTATGTTGAATATTATTTATCGCGTGGAATGGACATTAATAAGTTCGCTCCCAACTTGAGTTTTTTCTTTTCAAATGGTATCGATCCTGAATATGCAGTGATCGGAAGAGTAGCTAGAAAAATTTGGGCTAAGGCGATGAAATTAAAATACAATGCTGACGAACGTTCACAGATGTTAAAATATCATATTCAAACTTCAGGTCGGTCGTTGCATGCACAGGAAATCGACTTCAATGATATCCGGACAACCTTGCAAGCCTTGTATGCGATTTATGATAATTGTAACTCTCTTCACACGAATGCCTATGATGAAGCCATTACAACACCAACGGAAGAAAGTGTTCGTCGCGCCATGGCAATTCAGTTGATCATTAACCGAGAATTAGGATTAGCGAAAAACGAAAATCCTTTGCAAGGCTCATTCATTATTGAAGAGTTGACAGATCTTGTTGAAGATGCAGTGATGCTAGAATTCGATCGGATTACAGAAAGAGGCGGTGTACTAGGTGCGATGGAAACAATGTATCAGCGTGGAAAAATTCAGGAAGAAAGTTTATACTACGAAACATTAAAACACAATGGAGAATTTCCCATCATCGGTGTCAATACTTTTTTAAGTTCAAAAGGTTCACCTACCATAGTTCCGAGAGAAGTTATTCGAGCAACTGAAGAAGAAAAAGAATATCAAATAAATATGCTAAAAGAATTGCATAGCCGTCATGCCGACAAAAAAGATGCTCTTCTAAAAAAACTACAATTGTCAGCAGTACAAAATAAAAACATCTTTGAAGACCTCATGGAAGCTGCAAAATATTTATCACTCGGAGAAATTACCTCATCTCTTTTTGAAGTGGGTGGGCAGTATAGGAGGAATATGTAGAGGTTTGGTTAGAGGTCAGAGGAATAAGTACTAAAGGTAGAGGTCAGAGGTCAGAGAAATAAAAGTAATAGGTAATAAGGTTAGATGCCAGTGGTTATTGAAATAAGTAATTAGTAAAAAGTTTAAGGTCAGAGGTCAAAAGTCAGAGAAATATAGAAAATAAATCGAATGACGCTTTCAGGTTTATAATAAGTTGTACTGATTATTATTTTTTTAATTGATTGATTGATTGATTGATCGATTTAATTTGTTGTATCAATCTTCAATAGATCGTAAACTTCCCTCGACGTGACAGAAAAAATGCTGGTTAATGAAATTGGTTTTCATTAACCAGCAATATATTAATTAACAACAATTTTCATTGTCTTAATCTTTGAGCCTTCTCTTTCGAAACTCAATAAGTACATACCTTTCGCAACATTACCAAGATCTAACTCTTGAGTATTTAATCCATCTTGAACCACGCCTGTATTGATAAGCATAATTTTTCCAAGTAAATCTGTAACTCTCAGAATATATTTTCCACTTGTTGTTGAATTAAAAGAAACAGTCAACTTACCTGAAGTTGGATTTGGATATGCTGTTGCTTCGTTGAATAAATTCTGATCTTGATCTCCTTCAATTTCACGACAAGTAAAACCAATAGCAATACTTCTGTTTAAACTGCTTCCACAAGTATTATTAGCTTTTACTGTAATCGCACCGGCAGTATTTGCAAATGTTACACTGATCGAATTGGTGCCTTGACCAGTTACAATTTTTGCACCTGGAGGAACATTCCATGTATATGAAGTCGCTCCTGAAACAAGCGCTGTACTGTAATTAACATTCTGAGCTTTCTTGCAAACTCCTATAGGCCCTGTTATGCTTAGTGGAATAGCTGATATTGATGTAACAGCCAAACAACCTGAATTTGACCCGCACGAATTTGCTGCAGTAACACAGACATTACCAGAACTAAATCCAATACCATAATTTATAAGAATAGATGGAGTGCCTTGTCCACTTGCAATCGTCGCGCCTACTGGAGCAGTCCATGTGTAGCTTGTAACACCATCTAAAGGTACAATTGAATAAGGTACACCATTGATTCGGCAAACACCATCGATTGTTCCGCTAATTGATCCAACTAATGCAGGAGGTCCGTCAACTTGCTGTGTTCTTACAGGACTCTGACCACATGTGTTTGATGCAACGACTGAAATAGATGCAACAGTAAAACTATTAAATCTAACATTGATCGATGTTGTTCCTTGTCCACTTAGAATTGAATCGCCTGCAGGTACTGTCCACAAATATGTTGTAGCCAACGGTACTGATGCAATAGTGAATGTTTTTGTGGAAGCATTACACAATCCTTTATTCTGACCTGAAATAATTCCCGGAATAGCAGGTGTGTTTGCATTAAATGTTGTAGTCACACTTGAAGAACCAACGCAACCGTTATTGTCAGTCACTGTTACGCTAAAAGTACCAACAGTACTTACGGTGATAGAATGTGTTGTTGGACCAGAAGACCAAGCATAAGAAGCAAAGCTTAAACCGGCATCTAGTAAAGTATTTCCTCCATTACAAAATGAAAGATTTCCTGAAATCGCTGGAGAAGGTGTAGGAAAAAAGGAAGTAGTACGACTAGCTGTTCCTGAACATCCATTTCCATCTGTTACTGTTACACTATATGTTGCAGCAGTGTTTGCAGTGACGCTTTGTAAAGTAGAACTGCCGGGTGACCAACTATAAGAATTATAACCCACACTTGCTGTTAGATTAACCGAAGAGCCCTGACAAAAAGAAGAAGCACCAGAGATTAATGGTGATGGTGGTGTATAAAGATGCGACGTTACTGAAGCTGTTCCAGAACATCCTGCTCCATTCGTCACAGTCACACTAAATGTTCCTGCACTTGTAACTAGTATCGTTTGAGTTGTTGCACCAGTTGACCAGTTGTACGAAGAGAATCCATTACCAGCATCTAAAGTTATTGAATTGCCCGGGCAAAAATTATTGTTTCCAGAAATGGAAGGTGTAGGTACAGTAGATACTGAAGAGACAACTGTCTTCTTCCCTTTACATCCCAATGTACTTACGACATTAACAGTATAAGAATTAGCAGTGTTGACAATGATAGAATCTGAAGTTTGTCCTGTTGACCAACTATAAGAAGTATATCCAGTGCCTGCGTACAAAGTGGTTGACCCACCTGGACAGAATGCTAGACTTCCTGTAATTGCAACTACAGGTAATGGATTTACTGTTACTATTGTCGGTGCTGAACTAAGTACACCACATCCATTAGGATCAGTATTGGTAACAGTATAAGAACCTGAAGCGTTAGCAGAAATCGTTTGAGTTGTTGCTCCTCCCGGACTCCATACGTTTCCAGTTAGTTTACTTGAAGTAAGTTTAACTGCTGTATCGCCTACACAAAAAGTTGTTGCTCTGTCCGCTGAAATAACAGGATTAACAACGGATATTGTATCAACAGTGGCTTTTGCAGAAACAGGACATGTACTTGGATCAGTAACCACAACGGTAAGATTTCCAGAAGTTGAAACAGAAATTGATTTTGTTGTTTCTCCCGTTGACCATAAATAACTTGAAGGCGTATAAGATGGATTATCTATCCATCCTGTAGAAATTGCATCGATAGCGTTATAGCCAATCACTGCAGAAGAATTAATTGCAACTCTTATTTCTGAAACATTATAAGTTGTTAAAGGAAATGAAATGTGATTGATTCGTGCATTTGGAACAAAAGCTGCTGTTCCAGAATAAACAACATCATAATTACCACTACCGTTTTTCACATAAACTGTATCAATTGCTCCAGCACCATACGTTTCGTAGATGTCAACAAAATTAACAGGAGCAGGATTTGAAAAACCAACAGTTAAAAATTCACGTTGCCCATCGGCAGTTTCGCTGATCCAATTATTATTAGTAATTGTATTTGCCGGATAAACATTCGGAATTCCTAAAGTCTGAATCGCACTATATCCAGTTTTTGCAGAACTATAATCAATTATTTTATTTGCGTAACGAGTACTAATATTTGAGGCTGTTAAAATATTTGTTGCACTCGGACATAAGGAAAGTTTTCCGGTAATTGTGACTGTCGGAACAGACGGCAATACTTCTGCTCGTATCATTAGTCTGCCTTGTAAATTGAAAGCAACGAGATTTGTTCCAGATGAATCTGCTTTGTAAAAAGTATTTGAACGAATATCAATTCCCTCCCACTGAATTCCTACAGGGCGGTAACCATTCACTGAATCTTTAGTTTGAACAAGACCGATGTAATAATCGCTGTTTGTAAAAGAAGGAATAGTAGGAAAATAAAATGAATGATATTTATTTAGATCTATTGTATCAGGGGTAAAGTGAAAAGATGTATCCAGAATAGCTCCGGATGAATTTAAAATTACTCCGTAAATCGAGTGTCCTTTTGCTGAAGGATTTAGAAATACCTGAGCAGAATTTACGCTTCCACAACCACTCATTTTATATTTACTTAAAAGCATTCCAGATAAAGTATCGAAACCTGCACTTGAATAATTCGGGGTAGCATCATCATACGAAATAATATTGTCGTTTACATTCTGAATGAAGAATGCTGAATTATTCAATACTGAAGTCTCGCCTGATAAAGGAGATATAGAAACTATGATTGAATCTTTTTCATTGACTGACGGTGCCCACCCAGAAAAACTAAAAAGTAAATTTGAGTTTGCAGGTATAGAGTCAGTCGTTTGACTGTTTGTCATTTTCACCATTCCGCTTGCAGCATTTCTTATCAATAAATTAATTGTAAAAGATTGCTTTCTTGATGTGTGATTTTTTACTAACGCAGTAATTGTTTCTGGATTACTATACAAAGTAGTATGATTACCTAGGGCATAAACATTTGACACTTCCACACTATCAATTAAGCCCGAGCTTCCGAAGCGGGTTTCTGGTCTAAAATGTGTTGAAGATAAAATATCCTGAAATGCATCATCCTTTTTGGAACCAAAACTAAGTGGATATATCAAAGAATCATTTCCTAAACTACCTTTTACAATTGAATCTCCAAAGGTACACATGGCAACGCCGAAAGTACTTGCTCGCTTAGTTGAAATATGAGAATATTCATAAGCAACGTAAATACCATTACCATTATAAGTAAAACTATTAGGAGTTCCAGTAAAGGCTACTTGATATCCGCCTATTGAATTTGGAATAATCAAGCTGTCATCATGAACCAATAACATACTATCTGGTGATGGACCATAATACGCACTCGACCAGTTAATAAAGTTTTTTAAGCGATATCTAATTTTATAAGAAGTTGAACCATTCGGATTCCAAGTTAATACAGCAGACGAATCTGTTAGGCTATCTGAAGAGAGAACAGTTGGAGAATAACATATTGCTGTTCCCGTTGTAGTAAATGGTATCCCTGAAACATAAGCACCATTTCCAAGACTACATACAGCACGAACTCTCCACTCAATTGTTGTTCCTGGTTTTAATCCGGAAATTACAAATGAATTAGTAAATGAGGTTGCGTTTGACCATGTAGCTGTATATGCTCTCCGATATTGAATTCCATAACGTGTGGCTCCAGATGTTGTGTTCCAGGAAATTCTTGCAGTAGTATCTGTAATCGTTCCTGAAATTAATCCTGAAGGAAGTGAGCATGCTGCAATAGTTGATTCAGTAGTAAAAAGATTCAACATATAACTTGAAGAGCTGCTGCCACAAACAGATTTAACCTGCCATTTATAACTTTTACCTGAAAGTAGTCCAGTCAAGTTTACTGAATCGATTAAAATATTATCAATCGTCGTCCAACTATTCCCGTTGATACTATCATATTGAACAACAAATTTTGTCAAGCCTGGAGATGCTGGAGAAACCCAATGAAGAGTTGCAGAATTGCTGGTAATATTATTCGTACTGAAATTTGTCGGAGTAGAACAGGTAGAAATAGCTGATGTTGAAAAATATCCTTTTGCAGTATCAACAGAATTGCCAGAACAACCTATAACTTGCCAGTCATACTCTCCATTAACGATCCCTGTAATTTTAATTGAAGTTGAAGATGAAATAAGTTCAGTCCAGTTTGTATCTTTTCTGCTTATCTTATCTAAAGTATTTTGAAGGTACACTTTAAACTTTCCCTTTGTAATTGAATCTGGTGCCACAGCATTTGTGAAACCAATAGAATTGATTGACATTCCATTTTGAAAACCTGCCTTACGCATTTCGTCAGGAGTAACTAAATAAAACTGTCGTTGATATTTTAAAGTATCCTGAGGTGCTAATGTACTACTAGACGAACCATTTGTAGGAAGCGAAACATTACTTACTGGCACAGGAGCAGCATGCATTTTTGTTGATACAAATACAAGTAGTAATAGTATTATCTTTTTCATGTTAGTTAGTTATTGTCAAGGCAAATTGAAGTATTCATTTTATTTATTCCACCTGAATAAATAAAACAATTTTCGTCCTTGCTTTTTTGACAAGTTGATTTGCTGAGGCTCTATGAATGAGCTTTTGTGTTTCTATTAAGAATTTGCTTTTGTTGATCAACTATTTTGCGAATTTCGCATCTATCGCTTTCCGATTTTTCATGTCTTCATTAATTCCCAATTGTATTTGATCAATTAACTTTGAGCGGAAAGTAGGATCTGATTTAAATTTATTAAATCCCGGAATGTCTTCTATGTTTTTACCACAATCATGTATCTGCTTTTCAGCAAGATCAACCCCTCGTTCAATTTCTTCTCTGCTTACTTCAAAATAAACAATGTGATCACTGCTTGATGTTGAAGAATTATTTGGAGTGTTAGCATTGTTTTTTCCATCAGCCAAAGGTGAAATAGGATGAAAGGATTTAAATCCTGAAACTAATTTTTCCAAACGTGCGTTTCTTTCTGTTAGTTTAGTCTTCAATGCATCCACATTGGTTTCTAATTTTATAACATCACCAGAATTATCATTCACATTTAATCCAACTGCTACATTAATACTATTAACTCTAAAAGAATTTTCAGATGAAGTCCATGCAACACCTACTATGTTTTTAATATCCGCTGATGTAATTTGCTCTGGAGAAATTGCTATTCCCATTCCATCATTATTTCCATTAGGAATAATATAATCTCCAGCATGAACTATTCCTCTCACTTTTACTGGAACCTGTCCTAAGAATGCTACCTTTTTATAACCATTATCGTTACCATCTTTTGGCATGTTACCTAAAACAATTGGTCTTATAGAAAGTACCATTATTTTATCTGCACCATTTGTATTTCTTGAAATTTTTCCATCTTTTAGGCCAACAATATCACCGGGTAACATCACCTCATCTTTATTTTGCATTTGTAAATATTCAGCGTAATCGCCAGCTCCAGATTCGTAAGTGACACCCGTTTTGTTGTGCGCACGATATCTTAAATCCGTTAATTCGATAATTGCAGAATCCAACTTTATAGTTGCCGAAACTTCTGCAGTTATTTGATTTGCCAAACCGGCAATCGCTGAGGCAATCAAAGATGGAATTGGTGTAGTAACGCAAGCTCCTAGACCTAAACATCCCGTAGAAGATGATAGTGCAGCACTTAAATTTCCTCCTGCAACAACTGCTCTTGCAATTGCTACGGCATCCATAATAGAAAAGAGTGTAAGGTTGGTTACGATTCTGATTGAATCATTTTCATATTCTTTTGTTGACAAATATTCTCCAGGAGCATAACCTTCAATTCGACCTTGCATTCCATTGTTATCCCAAAATGAAACAAAATTATTTCCATTAGACTTGCTTGAATTTACATTGATTGCTATTCCCTGTTTTCCACCTTGTACTTGTAGTGGATAGGCATTATAATCTGTTTGAATACCGCTTGCTAGACTAGGAGCATTAATCGTTACTTGCCCATTCGCTTTAGTACTACCGTTCAATTGCGTCAGGCCGCTAACATTTAATTTATTTTTTAAAATAACTGAATCATTTACAACCAAACTATTTTGAATTGTTGTGGCACCTTCGATTTTTAAAGAATCAAAAAGATGAGAATATCCACCAACACTTAATTGTTTTCCAATTCCAACACCACCTGCTACAACCAATGCTCCTGAATCAGGAATTGTTGATGGTCGTGGATCAGTAATTTTTACTTGACCATGCAATTCTGTCTTACCAGCAATTTTAGCATCACCACCTACATTTAAATTTTTCGCGACTCCTACTCCACCGGCAACAACTAATTCTCCACTCGTCGAATTAAAAGAATTGTATGCTGGGTTGGATAAAGTAAGATGATTTTTGAAAGTAACATTTGAATCAACACGCAATGTTCCAGTCATTATCGCTGGAGATTGATCGTTAATTGTAAATGAACTAAAAAGATCTGTAGCATTATTCACTTTCAAAGTACCAGTAAGAAGTGTCGGCTTCATATTGTTTACATTTAATCCGTTGTTCAAATTTGTAGAACCATCCACTCGCAAACTACCAGTCATTATTGTTGGACTAACATTTCCAACTGTAAACGGACCGTTGTTTATTGTGGACCCTGCAAAAGTATTTAATCTCACGTTCTTTTTTACAGTCAGATTAGAGTCAATCAGCGCATCATTTTTCACTCTTAGATCGTGATTGATTGTTCCATCATGACCAACTGTTATATCAATACCAATATTTAAGCTATTAGTAATTGAAACATTTCCATTACAAAACACTCTCATTTGTTCAATCGCAACTGTTTTAAACACCAAATCTTTACAATCAGAATTTCCAAAATATTCAATTGGAGGATTACTTGCTGAGTTACCAGTTACTTTCCATGAAGTAGCGGGTACTCCAGTTAAAGTTGAATTTCCCGATGCAGAACTTCCAGACAATAAATACGGAATATAATTTCCAGAAAGTTCAGATGCAGTTCCAGCATGAAAAGCATAAGGGACAGCTAATAATTCTGTATTACTAATATGTATAAAATCACTTGCCGACTCTTCTTGAATTCCAACTTCCATCCAAATATTTTCTGTACTCCACGGAATTTCAGTAAAACTTCCTCTCATTATAGAACCAGTTCCAATAACAATCGAAAACAATCCTGATTGATTGGTCATGGCATGGTGAATCTCACTATAATATACATTGCTTTTTACAAGACCTTGGCTCTGTAAATTTATTTTCAGAGTAATTGAATGATTAGCTAAAACCTCTCCTGCTTTTCCTCGGGCTACGGCCTGATAATTTATTCCTCCAGGAATACTTTGACCAGATGTATAAGCCGATATCATCAAAAATAAAATGGCTAAAATGTATTTTGTTTTCATTATATTCTGTATTAGATTTTTTTTCTGAGCATTTTAAATGATGACCAGATAAGCGAAGATTTTATTTTGTAAACTTTTTATTTCTTCTTCTATTTATTTTGCGAGCTTATTATCCAATTCTTTTTGTGCGCTCATCGTGTTTACAATTTTTGTGTACAACTTATCAATTGTTGATTCTCTTAAAGTAGGATCAGATTTTAATTTATTTAAGAAGAGCTTGTCTATATTTTTGTTGTTACTGTCGTCTATTTTATTTAAGGCTAAATCAAATGCCAAAACAACTTCTTCTCTTCTGAAATCATGATAGATAATCGTCTGCGGATTTGGCACATTAAAATTATATTGATTGCTTTGTTGCTTTGAAGTTTGCATTGACCCAGAATTAATCGTTTGTGCATTTGTTGCTTTATACCCTGGAACAAGTTGTTTTAATGTTGCGTCAGTCTCTGCAATTTGTTTCTTCAAATCTTGAACTACATTTCTAAGATTATCAACGATTCTCTGATTGTCATTTACATTCAGTCCAACTGCAACATTGATAGTTGAGATCCCAACTGATTTGTCTGATGCAGACCATGCAATACCTGCAATTTTTTTAACATCAGCCGATTTGATTTGGTCTGGTGCTACTGCTATTCCTATTCCCAAAAAATTACCATCTGGTAATATGTAATCACCCAGATTAACCTTTCCAAAAACTTGTACTGGTACTTGTCCAAGAAAAGCAACTTTTTTGTATGCTTCATCGTTCCCATTCTTAGGCATATTTCCCAACACGATTGGGTTTTTAGAAATGATCATAATCTTGTCAGCATCTACAGTATTCTTGGTTATTTTTCCTCCTTTTAAACCTACAATGTCGCCAGCGTAAAATTTTTCATTTTGGTTAAGCATTGGTAAGTACTCGGCATAATCTCCTGCACCAGATTCATAAGTTACCCCCTCTTTAGTAAGTGACATTAAATCAAAATTAGATTTGGCGGTATTTGCATTGTCAAGGTCAATACCATTTCTAACAAGCAGAACTGTTGCTGATGCAGCATTTACAATAGAAGATACAATTAAAGAAGGTATAGGTGCTGTTACACAAAACCCAAGACCTGCACAGCCCGTTGAAGAAGTAGCTGCAGCCACCACTTGAATAATTGCAGCCGCTTCATTTAATGTTGCAGTGGCAACATTGAGTTGTGCAAATTCTATTAATTTATTTAATCGTCTATTTTCTTCTTGCCATTCTGTAGTTTGATTATACTGACCTGCTGCCATTCCCTCTATTCTACCCTGCATACCTGTCGGATCCCAAAATGAAAAATAATTATTAGAAAGAGATTTGCTTCCTGTTACTTTAATTGCAACTCCCTGAGATCCGCCTTGAACTTGGAGAGGATAACTTGAATAATTGCTTTGATCTGCAGTATTTAAATTTGGAGATTCAATTGTTACTTGTCCATTTGCTTTTAGTCCTCCATTGAAAGTAGTGAGCCCTGTGACTATTAATTTATTTTTTAATTGCACAGAATCAGCAACAGTGAGTGCATTTTGAATTATCGCTGCCCCATCTACTCTGAGAGAATCATACAGATGAGTAAATTTGCCAACACTAATTTGTTTTCCTATACCTACACCACCTGTAACAATCAAAGCTCCTGAATCAGGTCGTTCGGAAATTCTTTCATCTGTCAATTTTACTTGACCGTTGAGTGCTGTATTTCCTGAAATTTTTGCATTGCCTCCAATATTCAGATTTCTATTTATCCCAGCACCGCCAGTAACAACAAATGCACCGCTAAGTGAATCAAATGAATTATAATTTGGATTGTCAACGGTGAGATGATTTTTAAAAATTACATCTGAATCAACACGTAATGTCCCTGTCATAATACTCGGGGCTTGACTATTTACTACGAATGAACTATAAAGATTTGTTGCTTTATTTACCCTAAGTGTACCAGTAAGCAATGTTGGTCTTACATTATTCACATTTAAACTGTCATTCAAATTAGTTACTTTATCAACTCGTAAACTTCCAGTCAAAATAGAGGGATACATCTTATCAACTTTAAAAGGACCATAATTGATTGTTGAACCTCCGAAGGAATTAAAATTCGCATTTTTACCTACCGTTAAATTAGAATCAATAATAGCATCATTCTTCACTCTTAAATCATGGTTAAACGTTGCATCATGTCCGACAGTCAGATCTCGTCCGATTGCTAGGCTGTTGTTCATATAAATATTTCCAGTACTGTAAACTCTCATCCTTTCAATTGCATTTGTTTTGATAACAAAATCTTTTAAATCTGAAGTTCCTAAATATTCAAGTGGCGGATTAGTTACTGAGTTGCCTGTTACCTGCCATGAACTTGCAGGTACTGGACCAGTT
The DNA here is from genome assembly GCA_031361545.1 of Bacteroidota bacterium. Classification (GTDB taxonomy): domain Bacteria; phylum Bacteroidota; class Bacteroidia; order AKYH767-A; family 2013-40CM-41-45; genus JADKIH01. Next base: position 9,367 of record JANLRG010000292.1, on the reverse strand, counting down.
GCCATTGTAGTATTTGTTGAAGAAGTTGTACTTGGAAGTACATAGGGTATGTAAGAACCTGAAAGATGAGAAGCACTTCCCGCATGAAAAGCGTAAGGCACTGCCATCATTTCAGTACTATTCACAACAGAAAATAAAATATCTGATTCTTCTTTCATTGAAACTTCCATCCAGATATGATCTGTGCTCCATGGAATCTGATTAAAGTTTCCACTCAATGTAGAACCCTTTCCTATAATCATTGAGAATAAACCAAATTCATTGGTTGTTACACGATGAATCTCACTATAAAATATAGTTGGACTGCCAGTCAGTTGACTTTGCAAATTAATTTTCAGAGTAATTGTCTTATTAGTCAATAACTCTCCAGATCTATTGTGTGCAATCGCCTGATAGTTCATACCAGAAGGAACACTTTGGCTGAATGCTATTGAGGCAATCATTAAAAATAAAACCGTGATTAAGTATTTTGTTTTCATCATTAACTGCATTATTGATTTATGGTTCTGATTGTTTTTCTAATCAGTAAAAAAAACGATATAATTTATAGGGATTTTTCTAGCTTTTATTTTGCCAGTTTTTTATCTAAATCTTTTTGAATGATGATCTGCTTGGAGACTTTAGCACATATCCCATCGATTGTTGAAGACCTGAAAGTAGGATCTGATTTTAATTTCTTCAGAAATAAAATTGTTGAATTGAATTGTTTTCCTGACTCCATATTCAACACCATTTTATCAAATCCTTTTTCAATTTCTTCACGAGGGATGTAATGATAAATGATAGAAGAAGCATCAGGTGTAACAATATTTATTTGTTTTTGAGAAGACACAGATTTAGTGATAACACTATTTGGAATTACATTAATTGATTCTTTGTACCCTGGAATTAGTTCAGCCAATTCATTATCAGACTGTGCGATTTGATTATTTAAATCGCTAATCTCGTTTTCCAACTCTAAAATTTCTTTTTGATTATCAACGACATTTAAACCGACAGCAACATTAACATCTGAAATTGCAGTTTCATTATCAGAAGAAGACCATGCAACACCAACAATATTTCTAACGTCTGCAGAATTCAAACTCGAAGGCGAAACTGCTTTTCCAATACCAAAATTATTTCCATCAGGTAAAATGTAATCACCCAAATTAACTTTTCCTAAAACTTTCACTGGAACCTGTCCTAAGAAAGCAACTTTTTTATAACCATTTTCATTTCCATCTTTTGGCATATTACCCAGCACAATTGGTCTTTTTGAAAGAACCATTATTTTATCTGCCCCTTCAGTATTTCTTGTAATCTTTCCACCTTTTAATCCAACAATGTCGCCTGAAAACATTAACTCACTCGGATTGATCATCTCGAGGTATTCTGCATAATCACCTGCACCTGATTCATACGTTACTCCATTTTTAATTGAAGAAGCTGCATCAAAGTCTGACTTAGCTGTGTAAGCATTATCAAGACCAATACTTGTTCCCACCAACATTGCAGTAGCTCCAGCCACTGCAACAATTCCTGCTACAATAAATGAAGGGATAGGAATAGTTGCACAAACTCCCAATCCAACACATGGTGTTGTTGAAACTGAAGCAGCTGCTAAAGTTACTATTGCTGAAGCTTCTGATAAAGTAGCAGATGCTACATTGAATTCAGAAGATAGTATATTGTCATTTAAAGTTTGATTTTGTGAAGCCCATTCTGCTGTTTGCAAATATTCTCCTGCAGCCATCCCTTCAATCCGACCTTGCATACCAGTTTGATCATAAAAAGCTGAGTAATTATTTGAAGCAGATTTATTTCCTGTTACTTTAATCGCCATTCCTTGCTTGCTGCCTTGAACTTGCAAGGGATAACTTGAATACAAACTCTGATCAGCATTTGCCAAGTTCGGAGATTCAATTGTTACTTGACCGTTTTCTTTTACATCACCATTAAGTGTTGTTTGACCCGTTACATTTAATTTGTTATTGAAATTAGCAGAATCATTTACTGTTAAAGTTTTTTGCATTGAAGTAGATCCATCAACTTTTACAGAATCGTACAAATGCGCATAACCACCGACAGAAATTTGTTTTCCAACTCCTACACCACCTGCAACTACTAGTGCACCAGAATCTGGTCGCTCAGAAGGTCGGCCATCATTAATTTTAACTTGGCCGTGAAACTCTGTGTTTCCGGAAACTTTAAAATCGCCACCAACATTTAAGTTTTTACCAATTCCAGCACCACCAGCAACTACCAATGCACCATTAGATGAATCCGAAGAATTGAAAGTAGAATTATCGAGCGTTAAATGACTATTGAATGTTACATTTGAATCAACCCTCAATGTACCCGTCAGTACACTAGGCGATTGATTATTTACCGTAAATGAATTGTATAAATTTGTTTCTTTATTCACTCTCAGAGTACCTGTAAACAAGGTCGGCTTTATATTATTTACATTTAAACTATCATTCAAATTTGTAATTTGATCAACACGTAATGTACCAGTTAAAATCGAAGGACTTATTTTTTCCACAGTGAATGAACCATAATTCACAGTTGATCCTCCCGATGTATTTAAGTAAACATTTTTTCTAACATATAAATTTGAATCAATAACAACATCATTTTTCACCCTGAGATTGTGATTGATTGTTGCATCACGACCAACTGTTAAGTCAATACCAATCGTCAAACTATTTGTGATGTTAATATTTCCGGTTGTATAAATTCTCAATCTTTCAATTCCATTAGTACTGACAATAAGATCTTTTAAATCGGAAGTGCCAATATAATCTATGGGTGGATTCGTTGCGGAATTTCCTGTTACTTGCCAAGAAGTTGCAGGAACAGATCCAGAATTTATTGAATTGCCAGATGAAACAGTTCCAGGAATCACATAAGGATTATAGTCACCTGAAATTTGTGAAGCGGTTCCTGCATGGAAAGCATAAGGAACAGCAAGTAATTCACTACTACTAATGTTTGTAAAATCAGGTTCATTTTCCATTTTAACATCTACTTCCATCCAGATGTGTTCTGAACTCCAAGGTATCTGATAAAAACTTCCGCTAACAATTGATCCTTTTCCGACAACAAGTGTGAACATTCCAAATTCATTTGTTATTATTGAATGAATTTCACTATAGTAAATAGTTGGATGCGCGACCTGTGGACTTTGTAAATTTACTTTCAGTGTTATAGTTTTATTAACTAACACCTCTCCAGATTTATTGCGTGCAGTGGCTTGATAATTCATTCCATGGGGAACACTTTGTGCGTTGGCACCCAAAAATAATAAAGAACAAATAACGTATAGAAGTAATTGTTTTTTCACAGCTTTTAATTTTATTGAAAATGTATTATTGTATTTTTAGGACTTTAAATGTCTGAAGGTTGATACCATCGCTGTTTTTAATACTCAACAGATAAAAACCACACTCTAGACTAGTCATATCAATTTCCTTTGAATCATTTTTAGAATTCGCCATCGTAACAGAAATTACTTTACCGTTGATATCTGTCAAATTTATACCAAGCTTCGAATTTTCATCCGACTGTATTTGAACATTTAAATTGGATAGAACAGGATTTGGTGAAAGTAAAAAATGGTAACCGTTCTCTATTATTTCATTTTGAACACCTAAAACCAAAACAGAAGGCTGATGAAATCCCTCTGTGATTAATCTGTTCTGATAGCTAATATAATCAACAGAAGTTTCGCCAAGCGTCCAATCCAAAATCAAATTATTCGTTTGACCAATTCCTCCTCCAGATGAAACAATAACAGGACTTAAACTTTGAGCAGAAGCTATGGAAGAACAGATGATGAAAACTAGAATCAAAAATTCCTTTGTGTTTTTCATAATTAATGTATTTAAATGGTGAATCAAATTGCAAACAATCCTTAAAAGGTTTTTTTGAAAATAGAAAATAAAAAAACAAAGAGGGATTAATTCACCGCAATGTATATATTTTCACATACAATTAAGGATATATTTTTTCATTTAAGCCAATGTATCTTTTTACTTGGTAAATATTAAAGTGACCACTAAATTTAAAAAAACATCCAAACCCCTTGATTATAGGCCCTTTCGGGCCTCTCGCCTTTGATGATTAAAATTATATTATATAGAAAAATTACTAAACAAATTGCAAGAGATTCAAAGATAAATCCATAAAATCAAATTTAGATACGATGTAAACTCTTTCCATACTGAATTACAATCATCAATTTTTGATTTTAATTTCCTCTCTTTCTTTAATCGCGTTTAGATATTTCAAAATGTTTCCTTTGAATTTTTGTTCCAACTCCTTTTTCATTTCTTCCTTCTGCGAATCATATCGTACAAAATTCATAAAGTAAGCATTGTTGGGAGTCCGTTCTGAAAAAAGAGAACGATAACGTCTTGGATTATGAAAAGAAATGAAGTCAAGACCAGCAACGATTTGTTGAATGACGATTTGCTTCTGAATTTCTTTTTCAGGAATTGGTAATGACGAAATACTTTTATAGAGTGAATCTAATCGAATGTGTGAAGACAGCATGTATTGGCTAAACAAATCATAATCTGCTTTTCGAGAAATGTAATCAGAGAACTCTTTAGAATTTAAACCGAAGTTTGATTTTAAAAAACGAATTGCTCCTTCTTCACCAACCATAGAAGCAATGTTTTCATTCAGATCAACATTACTTTTTAAGTAGATTGTTGAGTGTGTCATTTCATGAATGATGAGTTCGGCTATCTGACCTTCGGAACGTTTAAGCATCGAAGACAAGATCGGATCCTTGAACCAGCCAAGTGTACTCCATGCTGTGATCTCACCATAATCTGTATCATACCCTTTTAATTTCAATATCGAATCTTCAGCAAAGCCTTCTTGATAATTAAAAAAACCTTTGTAAGAAACATTACCGAGAATTGGAAAGTGCCACAGATAAGCTTTGAATTCATATTTATTACATGCGGTAATCGTCCATAGAATTGCTTTATTTTTTTGATCGTATATAGTTGAATAATTTTTTGATCGCTGCAGTCCTAGAGAATCATGTGCAAAGCGGGCGATGACATCGATGAAGCGAATTTTTTCTTTTAATGAATCTGGGAATAATGGATCAGACAAAACATCTTCGAGCGGTCTTGAATTATTGATGATATGCAACTGCCCTTTTAGTTGATGCCAACCATAATTGACGAGCGAGCGGTTAAAGGTGGCCCAAATCAAAACAACAGCAACGGCCAACGACAGACTAAATAAAATAATTCGAATTACCTTCATCATTTAAACGTAAAAATAACTTTCTTTGTAGCTGTCAAAATGTAATCGCTATCGAGTTACGAACATGTTTTTTATCATCTCCAACATTCTTGCTTTCTTGACCTTTCCATTTACATGGATTGCTATTTTTATCATTCTTGCTTATCGAAAAAAAGATTTCATTTTAAAGAAAAAGTTATTGATTGCTTCACTCTTTCTATTTTTATTTTTTAGCAACACTTTTATTTTCGATGCATTTATGAGAGCATGGGAAATTCCACCTATTAAAACTAGTCAGTTACCAATTAATAAAATTGCTATTTTGCTAACGGGCATGACCGCTTATTCACCAGAAGTAGGAAGAATTGATTTCAACGATCGCACGGATCGTTTAATGCAAACCATCGATTTGTATCATTTCAAAAAAATATCGAAAATCATTTTGTGTGGAGGAAGTTGTTCATTAATGGCAAAAGACAAAAAAGAATTAATAGAACTACATTCATTTCTTGTGAGAATAGGAATTCCAGATTCGATTCTCATCGATGAATTCGAATCTAAAAACACCTATGAAAATTCAGTTAACTCAAAATATATTTTTGAAAAGCTACTTTACAAAGATACGGCAATCTTGATTACGAGTGCTTATCACATGCGACGTGCGACAGGATGCTTTAGGAAACAAGGAATTAACGTTATTCCTTTTTCGACTGATTGCTACAGTGGTCCAATAAAATACGAAATCGATTATCTACTCTTACCCTCCTCTCAAACTATGATGAATTGGGAAAAATTAATTCACGAATGGTTTGGATGTATTGTATATTATGTAACAGGGAAAATATAGTTCGAGACCTTCTGTTTAGTGGGTCATAATTATTACTTCTTACTTCAAACCTGCCAACATCTCCTCTATCGATTTAATCTTTGCTTCGGCATCAGCTTGTTTTTTCTTTTCATTCTCCAAAATTTCTGGTTTAGCATTTGACACAAAACGTTCATTGGCCAATTTGATTTGTACAGAATGAAGGAAGCCTTTATTGTATTCTAATTCTTTTACAAGTCTATCTTTCTCTGCTGACATATCAGTTCCTTCAGAAAAAGGAATATAAAACTCTTGCTTACCAACTAGAAATGACATCGCATGATCAACTTTAGATGGAACAGATTCAAAATTATTAAGATTAGCTAATCGAATTATTATTTCATAAAAATTTGATTTAGTAGAATTCCAATCCTTCGCCAAAAGCGATAATTTTTCTTTCGGAGAAATATTTTTTTGCTTTCTCGCATTCCGAACTTGGGTGACAACTTCAGAAGCAACTTTAAAATCTTCTAATAAATCATGGTTGATTTTTTTATCGATAGGCCACTGAGCAACAATCAAACAATTATTTTCTTTTCTCTCACTGAGCAAGTGCCAAAGTTCTTCAGAAATAAATGGCATCCAAGGATGAATTACTTTCAGCAAATCTTCGAAAATAGAGATTGTTGCATTCATCGTTTCTTTACAAATTGGCAATGATAATCCATCAACAAAATCTGGCTTCACCATTTCTAAATACCAAGCACAAAAATCATCCCATATCAATTTATAACTCGACATAAGAGCATCGCTCATTTTTAATTTAGCATAATGATCATTGATGACTTCAAGCTGCTCATGCAATCGAGATTGCATCCATTCAATTGCAATCTTTTCCGCTTTCGACTGAGGAACATCATTTACTGTCCAACCTTTTACTAAACGGAAAGCGTTCCAAATTTTATTTGCAAAATTTCTTCCTTGTTCACAAAGCGATTCATCAAATAATAAATCATTTCCTGCCGGCGAGGTTAACAACATTCCAACACGAACTCCATCTGCACTATATTTTTTAATCAGTTCCAATGGATCAGGAGAATTACCTAAAGACTTCGACATCTTGCGACCTTGCTTGTCTCTTACAATTCCTGTTAAGTAAACATTGTTGAATGGTTTTTCTCCCATCCATTCATAACCTGCAATTATCATTCTTGCCACCCAGAAAAATAAAATCTCTGGAGCTGTTACTAAATCATTGGTAGGATAATAATATTTTATGTCTTTATTATTCGGATCCTTAAAACCATCAAACACACTAATTGGCCACAACCAAGAAGAGAACCATGTATCTAATACATCTTCATCTTGACGGAGGTCAGTTTGTGCAAATTCAAAATCATTGAATTGCTTTTTGAAAAGTTGAATTGCTTCATCTGAAGTACGAGAAACAACGCATCTACCTTTCGGATCATACCAAGCTGGAATCTGTTGTCCCCACCAAAGCTGGCGAGAAATACACCAGTCGTGTACATTCTCCATCCAGTGTTTGTAAGTGTTGATGAATTTCTCAGGAATCAATTTAATATTTCCGTTGAGTACATTATCAAGAGCTGGTTTACTAATCTGATCCATTTTCAAAAACCATTGCATTGAAAGTTTTGGTTCGATTACCGCATCCGTACGTTCAGAATAACCAACTTTATTTTTGTACTCTTCTACTTTTACAACATTACCAGAAGCCTCCAGATCTTTTACGATTTTTTTACGAACAACAAAACGATCTTCCCCAATATAAAATTTTGCTTCAGGCGACATGCTACCATCGTCGTTGATAGTATCAATAACAGCCAAACCATATTTCACTCCGAGATTATAATCATTGATGTCATGAGCTGGAGTAACCTTTAAGGCACCTGTACCAAATTCCATTTCGATGTAAGTGTCGAAGATAATTGGTACAGGGCGATTCACCATCGGTATGACAGCGAATTTTCCTTTCATTGAAGAATAACGCGAATCATCGGGATGAACACAAACGCCAGTATCACCTAAAATTGTCTCTGGCCTAACTGTGGCAATCGATATAAATTCATTTCCAGTTTGAGATTCTCCATTGATGATGACAGTCCAACTTTTTTCTGCGAGCGACCACTGCGATGTATTACTATCAAGTTGTTTTGCAAGATCTGCATTCACAATTGGATAACGAACATACACCAATTTAGAATTTACTTCTTTGTGAATTACTTCTTCATCACTCAAAGCAGTTTTACCTAGCGGATCCCAATTAACCATTCTCACTCCACGATAAATCTGACCTTTGTTGAACAAGTCGATGAATACACCAATGACAGCATCACTCAAATCATCTTCCATTGTAAAACGCGTACGTTCCCAATCACAAGAAGCGCCTAATTTTTTTAGCTGATCTAAAATGATTCCACCATATTTTTCTTTCCAATCAAAAGCATGCTTAAGAAAATTTTCACGAGTCAAATCTTTTTTGTGGATGCCTTGCTCTTTTAACATCGCCACTACTTTTGCTTCAGTGGCAATTGATGCATGATCAGTTCCAGGAACCCAACAAGCATTTTTTCCGAGCATACGAGCGCGACGAATCAAAACATCTTGGATCGTATTGTTCAACATGTGGCCCATGTGCAAAACTCCAGTGACATTAGGAGGTGGGATTACAATGGTATATGGCTCACGGCTGTCGGGTACGCTACGGAAAAAACCGTTTTTCATCCAATAGGAGTACCATTTATCTTCCGTTGTAGAAGGGTCGTAAGTTTTAGGGATTTCAGACATAATAAGCAAGAATGATGATTTGAAGTGGCGAATTTAATAAAAATGCCCTTGTAAAAGATGATTTAAATATCACTTTATTGACAACTAACATAAATAATTTAATGGGGAATTATTTCAAAATTTGATATAATAAAAAAGAAAGCATTCGACCTCACCTATCAATTCATCATCAATTTTCCTCGACCAATATTCAATTGTCAATTCAATTTCCACAATTCTTTTGTCAATCCTCAATTTTCAATTTTCAATTCTATTGTCAATCCTCAATTCTCAATTCTCAATTTCATTGTCAATCCTCAATTGTCAATTTTCAATTCTATTTTCAATCCTCAATTGTCAATTTTTAATTCTATTGTCAATCCTCAATCCTCAATTGTCAATTCCATTTTCAATCCTCAATTGTCAATTTTCAATTCTATTGTCAATCCTCAATTTTCAATTTTCAATTTCCAATTCTATCTCTTTTCTTTCAAAAGTACTCGCCATTCTTTCGGATAATAA
>JANLRG010000212.1:0-14541 GCA_031361545.1 Bacteroidota bacterium | reverse complement strand
TGTATGATGAAAGGCGGAAAGATGATTAAAATGGAATCTGGAAAAATGATGCTCATGGAAAATGAAATGACCATGAAAAATGGAACGGTTTGCAAACCGAACGGAGAATGCATGACAAAGAGTGGTCAAAAAATGATGCTTAAAGATGGAGAATGTATGGACATGAATGGGAACGTAGAGCAATGTGGAATGAAGGGAACAAATATGAAATCAGAAATGAAAAATAATAAAATGGACAATGCTGCTGTGTACTCTTGCCCGATGCATCCTGAGATTAAATCAGACAAACCTGGTAAATGTTCAAAGTGCGGAATGGATTTAGAATTGATTAAATAAATTTTCTAATTGCCAAATTAAAAAATAATTTTTAAAATCAAATTGTGATCATTTTTTTCGATAAAATAATTTTATTTATTTGAATGATTCTAGATTAATTTTTTAAAAATAGAAAGGCTCTATCAACTTATTCGATAGAGCCTTTTCTTTTTAGCTACAAATACAAATGTAATTTTTCACAAATTGAATTTCTTTATTAGAATCATCACTTGATAATTTCAAGAAATAATTTCCAGCATACATTTTACGAATGTCCATGAACTGAAAATTCTAAACAAGTTTTGAGAACAGGATATGAATGAGAGGGCCAAAAACTTTTATTAAATCTTAATCGTAGTAGTATGAAGTGTTAAAAACGGCCATAGGAAGATACAATGTTCGATTAGTCAAAAATAATCCTAATTAGGGAAGGCTGTATGAATCGAGGTTTGCAAACGAGAGTTAACCTAAGGTTTATTGAATGAAGAATGACTGAACGAATGCACGTTTGTCTATAAAATGAGGTGAAACATCCGTTTCTTTAAAATTGAATTCATTCATTTGATGAATTATTAAGTTTAACAGTTTAATATTAAAAAAACTCAAGCACTAAAAATTTGAAGTCAGATTATATAGCTTCAGATTTTTAAAGAGCAAAAATGTTTCAACTGGTTATACCTTCAAATACCTTATTGCATACGACTGAAAAAATTCACTTTCAATTAAAATAAATCTACTTAATTCGATCTTCTAAATCAGACTCAAATGAGATTTAAAGCTTACTTATTTATAATAGGAATCATCTTTACAAATTTGATTTCTAATGCTCAAACTATAAAAGTATTGTTTGATGCGACTAAAGCACAGACAGCAGGAAATGCTGACTGGCAAATTGATGCGGACTCTTATAATCTGGGTCCAAATTCGAGTGGTGCAATGGTAATTGGCGCAGGTAATGAAGCCAATCCTCAGAGATATCCAACGCCTGCTCAAAGTGGGATTACGAGTACAACATCAGAAACATATTGGAAAGGTGCATTATCAAGTTGGGCCATTGAATGTGCGAAGATGGGTTATCAAGTGGAAACTCTTCCTTACAACGGACAAATTACTTATGGAAGCACAACGAACGCTCAAGACCTTTCACTTTATAAAGTCTTTATTATTGACGAACCAAATATCCTTTATACATCAGCCCAAAAACAAGCTATCATAAAATTTGTACAGAACGGTGGTGGATTATTCATCATTTCAGATCATACCATTTCTGATCGTAACAACGATGGAAAAGACTCCCCTGTAATCTTAAATGATTTGATGAATAATAATGGACTAATATCAAACCCTTTCGGTTTTACATTTGACCTTGCCAACTTTTCACAAACAACAACTAATTTCAATTTACTTGCATCAGATCCAATTCTTCATGGGCCAAAAGGCAATCCAACAAGAATGCAATTTTCTAATGGAACTTCAATCACTATGAACCCAACGGCCAACTCAAGTGTTACTGGATTAGTTTATAAAACTGGAAGTACTCATGGGAACACCAATGCAATGATGGTTCATAGTCATTATGGTAATGGAAAAATAGTTGGTTTAGGAGATAGCTCTTGTCCAGATGATGGAACGGGCGATACAAACGATGTCTTATACAATGGTTGGAATCTTGATGCGTCGGGTGATCATAGAAGAATTATTTTAAATGCAACAATTTGGCTGACGACAACTACTGCTTCTCCATATCGTGAACTTCAAGATGATAATTTACCTAGCAATGAATTGTTAGTGTTTCCAAATCCAACACAAAATAATTTATTTGTAAAATTGAGTCAAGGAATACAAATCGGTACTTCTGTTTCGATTATTGATTTGACTGGTCGTGAATTAATAAATCAGAATGTAGAAAGTCCGACAGATATTTTAGAATTTAATACAAATGATTTAGCTGCAGGCTTCTATTTAGTGACTGTAAAAGAAGGAGTGAATACTTTTACGAAACGATTTATTAAAGAGAAATAAAAAACAGATTTATACATTTATAAAAAGTCTAGCTGAATGAAGACAACACTATATCTTCATCAAGCTGGATTTTTTTTGAATACCATTTAAATTGCTGCGGCAATCTTTGCTCCTAATTCTGCATTATGAAAAACCAAAGCAATATTCGAATCCAAACTTTCGCCGCCCGTACTTTCGGCAATAAATTTTAAAATGAAAGGTGTAGTTTCTTTGCCATGAATATTTTTTTCTTTGGCAGATTTTAATGCGGCATTTATAAAAACTTCCATTTTCTCAAATGGAAATTCTTTTTCTGAAGGAATAGGATTGGCAATTAATACAGAACCATTCAGTCCCATTGCCCATTTCACTTTTAACAATTCTGCAATTTCAATTGGCTCATTCAATGTCATTGGACTTTTATATCCACTTTTCCTAGAATAGAAACTTGGAAAGTCTTCACTTCTAAAAGTCACCACAGGAACACCGAGTGTTTCGAGATATTCCAAAGTTAAACCGATATCGAGAATTGATTTTACACCCGCAGAAATAACAGCCACATTTGTTTGACTCATCTCAGTAAGGTCAGCAGAAATGTCCATCGTTGTTTCAGCATTTCTATGCACTCCTCCTATTCCACCAGTCACAAATATTTTTATTCCTGCCATTGCAGCAATTCTCATTGTCGCAGCAACAGTAGTAGCGCCATGCAATTTTTTTGAAACGACAAATGGTAAATCTCGCAAACTTACTTTCAGAACATCATTAGAATTTCCCAACAATTCCATCTGTTCATCATTCAATCCAACATGAATTTTTCCGGAAAGAATAGCAATCGTAGCCGGTGTTGCTCCATTGGTGCGAACTATTTTTTCTACTTGTCGTGCAGTTTCAATATTTTTAGGATAAGGCATCCCATGAGCAATGATTGTAGATTCAAGAGCAACAATTGGCAAATTATTATTTATTGCCTTCTGCACTTCATCAGAAAATATCAACGGATAACTCATTTCTTTTGCAGCTTTCTTTTTTCTTCTAACAAGGATGGTGAAAGATCATTTCTGATGGCGCCAAACACTTCTAATAAACATGCTGCTGCTGCTTGACCATAACTGATACAATCTTCTACACTTTTTTGATGAAGCCACGCCCACATCCATCCAGCGAGTAAAGCATCGCCTGCACCGTTCACATCCTTTACATGAACACGAGGCGCAGGAATTGAAGTCACTTGAGTACCATCAGAAAATAATGACCCATCGGCGCCACGACTTAGCCACACGTTATCAAAACCAAGCATGTGAAGATGAGTAATTTTTTCCTCTGGAGTAACGTGTGAATCTTTTTCGAAAACAGCTAATTCTTCCCTGTTTGGTTTTACTAATAATAATTTTCCAGGTAAAGCATCACGCAAGCGAGAAGCTTTGGGTACAGAAACAGTTTCTACTATTAGATGAACATTATTTTCATTACAAAATTTAATCAACCATTTCAAAGCATTCACTGAGAGGTTGCAATCAGCCACAACTACAGAAGCATTTAGAATAATATCTGCGCGACTTTGTAAAAAATCTGTGTTCAACATAACATCTGTTTCAGAGCTCACAGCTCCAATATGTAAATCTCCTGCAGGAGTAGCAATAGAAGCAAAAGTTCCAGTTGGTTTTTCTAACCAAGCTGTACCTTTCATAGAAATTCCAACCTCTTCACATTGTTGAGATAACCAATGGCCATCAACATCGTTTCCCAAAACGGTAATTAACTCAACAGGAATTTCCAATAGTGATAAATGATGTGCAATATTACGAACAACTCCACCTGGACTACGATGCATCGTAGCAGGATTAGAAGTATTCAATACTGGTGTTGCATCACAACGAAATGTTAAATCAACAAGAGAAGCTCCTACACAAACGACAGGCTTTGAATAATTGGGTGATTTATTTTCTGACATCGAATAATTTATTTTTGAAATAATAACATTTTAAGATGTCATTGGTTCAATGTTTAGATCCAACAGTCTCCATAAAAAAAGCCGACGCTGGGTCGGCAATTTACATCATTTTTCGGTTTATCAATTATTCAATGCTGGCCTTTTAATTTCTTCAAATAAATTTTAAATTCCTCATATTCAGCATTAATCAATCCTGCCGATTTCTCTTTTGAACGAAGTTTTTCTAATGCCTGCGGAACTTCAATCTTTTTATTAAGAACGAGTTCAACACTATCAATAAACTTTGCAGGATGGGCAGTTTCTAGTAAAATGCCTTGACAACCTTGGTGTTCTTTTTTATAAGCCAACCAACCGAGAAAAGCCACAGCGCCGTGCGGATCCAAAATGTATGAATATTTCTGATAGACTTCCAACATAATTTCTTTTGTTTGATCATCAGAGAAACTATATCCGGAAATAGCACTTTTCATTTCCATCCAACTGTTCCCATATAATTCAGACATGCGACCAAAGTTTGAGGGGTTACCTACATCCATTGCATTTGAAATAGTTGGTTGACTTGCTCTTGGAATATAATCTCCTTTATCCAAATAATGAGGTACAACATCATTTAAATTCGTAGCGGCAACAAAATGTTCAATTGGCAATCCCATTTTTCTAGCAATCAATCCGGCTGTCAAATTTCCGAAATTACCACTGGGAATAACGAATACAACTTTTTCTTTCAAAGGAATTTTTTTATACGCTTCAAAATAATAAAGAGTCTGCGGAATTAATCGAGCGATGTTGATGCTATTGGCACTGGCCAGTCTATAATTTTTATTTAAGTCCGAATCGAGAAATGCTTTTTTCACCAAATGCTGGCAATCATCAAATGTACCTTTGACTTCGATGGCATGAATATTTTTACCAAACGTTGTCAATTGTTTTTCCTGCAAGCCACTAACTCCTCCAGAAGGATAAAGAATGAAGACATCAATTCCCGGAACATTAAAAAATCCATCAGCAACAGCACCTCCAGTATCGCCAGAAGTTGCAACTAAAATTGTAAGTGGAGTAGTATGTATTCGATTGAGATAAGACATAATTCTGGACATGAATCGGGCTCCAAAATCTTTGAAGGCTAACGTTGGTCCATGAAAAAGTTCACAGATTGATGTATCGTCAGTTATTTTTACCAATGGTACAGGAAAATTAAAAGCCTCTTCACAAATTCTTTTCAGAACATCATGAGGAATTTCATCACCCAAAAATATTTTGCTAATTTCAAATCCAATTTCTGGTAAATCATACCGAGATAAATTTGAAATAAAATCTTTTGGGAGCACAGGAATTTTTTCAGGCATAAATAATCCATTGTCGGGTGGTAGTCCCATCAACACAGCATCTGAAAGAGAATAACTGGTAATTTTATTTTTCGTGGAGAAATATTTCACTCTTAATTATTTTATGATTTTATTTTTCGTACTCCTTTTTGATTGATCGTTGATACAAAAGCTGTATTCTTTATTTTGTTTCGTTTGAAAATTTTCTGCATTTCTATAGCCACAAAATTGGCATTTTTACTTCCTTCACATAGTGCAAAAATCGATGGGCCAGACCCACTAATGCTACAAGCTAGCGCTCCATGATGCAAAGCAGATTCTTTTACGTCGTAAAAATTAGGAATTAGAGCGGCACGAAATGGTTCAGCGACATGATCAGTAACTGACCGAGCAATTAAATCAAAATCTGAAGTGAACAATCCTGCGGTAAGTGCAGCGGTGTTTGCCCATTGAGCGATTCCTGTTTTTAAATCAATTTTTTTAGGGAGCACTGCTCTTGAATCTTTTGTTAAGACTTCAACATTTGGATGAACAACGACAACAAATAAATTCTTTGGTGAAGGAATTGAAATAATATCGAGCGGTGCATGCGATCTCACCAATGTAATTCCACCCATCATTGAAGGTGCAACATTATCAGCATGAGCAGAACCGCAAGCAATTCTTTCACCTTCCATTGCAAATGGAATCAATTCCAGTTTTGAAAAGGCTCCACCTAATAATTCATTGGCAGCATACACTCCAGCGACTGAACTGGCAGCGCTCGAGCCAAGTCCACTTCCAAGAGGCATTTTTTTTCGGATGAAAATGTCAAACCCTTGATCAATATGTAAGTCATCTATCAGCGCTTGAATGGAAACAGCTGCTGTATTTTTTCGAGGATCCTTTGATAATTTCCCAGCATCACCAGAAATTGAACGAATAACAATTTCACGTTTTCGATTAAAAGATACTGTTACTTCATCACCAGGAGAATCAATTGCCAGTCCGAAGACATCAAATCCACAAGCTAAATTTGCAACTGTTGCCGGTGCAAAAACTGAAATGCTATCTAATTTATTTTTTACCATTTTATTCAAAATATTTTCCAATACTAATAATTTCTGCAAACACACCAGCTGCGGTAACCTCTGCTCCTGCTCCTGGTCCCTTCACTACTAACGGCCTTTCTGAATATCTTTCAGTACTAAATGAAATGATGTTATCGCTTCCAGATAGATTATAGAAAGGGTGTGTGTTATCAACCTCTTGTAAACTAATTTTTGCTTTGCCATTATCTAAACTTGCAATAAAACGAAGTACTTTATTTTGGCGAGCAGCATGAATTCTTCTTTCTTCAAAAACATGATTATTCTTTTTCAGTTCAACAAAAAATGAAGCAACTGACTTTGCTTTAAGACATGGAGTTGGAAGAATTGAATCAATCTGAATATCTTTTAGTTCTAGTTTTAATCCAGTTTCACGAGCGAGAATCAATAATTTACGAGCCACATCTTTCCCTGAGAGATCCACTCTTGGATCTGGTTCAGTATAACCTTTCTCTTGTGCTTGTTTAACAATTTCACTGAAGGCTGTTCCTTCTTTAAAATTATTAAATATAAATGAAAGCGTACCACTTAAGACCGCTTCTATTTTTCTTATTTCATCACCACTTGTCAAGAGATCCGTCAGTGTATTGATTACTGGAAGTCCCGCTCCAACATTTGTCTCATATAAAAATCGAACATTTCTCTTCTTTGCGATATTTCGAAGGTTAAGATAATTTTTATAGGAATCGCTATTAGCAATTTTATTTGGAGTCACGATAGAAATACTGTTTTCAAGAATTTCAGAATAGTTTTTGACAACACTTTCATTGCTGGTGCAATCAACAAAAATTGATTGCGGCAAATTAAGATTGATCATTGTTTGAACAAAATGATGTAAGTCTGCTTTCTCGCCTTTCTCAATAGTGTCTTCAAATCGACTTAGTGTAATTCCATCAGCATCAAAAACCATTTTCCTTGAATTCGTTATTCCAACAACATTAATTTCGAGTGACCTAGAAGAACGTAAATACTCTTTATGTTTTGCAATTTGACTGATTAACGTTTTTCCAATCAAACCTGTTCCGACCATAAAAACAGAAAGTGTTTTGACATCCGACAAAAAGAACGATTGATGTAATGCATTCAATGCTTTGTCTAAATCATGCCGATGAATAACCGTGGAAATATTTAACTCGGAAGAACCTTGCGCAGTGGCAACAACTGAAATACCATTTTTTCCGAGAGCCTGAAATAATCGTCCAGACACACCAGGTGTATTTCTCATATTCTCACCAATGACTGCGACAATAGATAAATTATTTTCTACTCTTACCTTCTGAATCAAACGAGCACGAATTTCTAAATGAAAAGTTTCTTCAATAGCATGCTGTGCCTTCACTGAATCATCTGGCTTCACCGCAAAACTAATTGTATGCTCAGAAGAACCTTGGGTGATTAAAATTACATTGACTTTTGCCAATGATAGTGAATTAAAAAGCCGTGCAGAAATACCAGCAACACCTACCATTCCACTTCCTTGCATAGTGAGAAGAGAAATGTTATCGATAGAAGAAATTCCTTTGATTAAGAATGAAGGATCAGAAGTTTTAGTTGAGATAAATGTACCTGGATGAGTTGGCTTAAAAGTGTTTTTAATTAATAGCGGAATTTTTTTATCTAATGCCGGCTGAATAGTTGGCGGATGAATAACTTTTGCTCCAAAGTGAGACATTTCCATTGCTTCTTCATAAGTCATTGTCGCTATAGAAAAAGCTTTTTTTACTTTTCTCGGATCTGCAGTCATGACACCATCTACATCGGTCCAAATTTGAATTTCTTTTGCATCGACGGCAGCACCAAATATAGCGGCTGTATAATCAGAACCGCCACGACCAAGAGTTGTCATTTCACCTTTGTGGGTTGAAGAAACAAATCCTGTTATTACCTCAATTGATTTCGACTTTTTAAAATGCTCTCTGATATTTCTATTTGTTAGATTAAAATCTACGCGTGCCGAACCAAATGTCTCATCTGTTTTAATCAAATTGCGAGCGTCTAAAAAAGATGCTGTCATTTTTATCGATTTAAAATAATGAGCAATAATTTTAGCAGACAACACTTCACCATGACCACTAAGAAAATCCAGTGTACGAGTAGAAAGTTCTCTTACTAAATAAACGCCATGTAAAATATCATGAAGTTCTGAAAATGTTTCTTCTAAAAAATCATGCAATACTTTATCACGATGGAGATTTAATTCTCGTACTGTTTTAAGATGTCTTTCACGGATGTCATGATAAACTTTGATGTAATCGCCATCTTGCTTAGCGGCAAGGCGACTCATTTTAATTAGTTCATCTGTAACACCTCCAAAAGCTGAGACAACGACACCCAATTTTTTAAATTTCTTGTGGAGCCCTTTCACAATTTCAGAAAGACCTTCAATGCGAGTGGCAGAGGCGACAGACGACCCACCGAATTTTATGATTATCATAGTATAAGAGAAATATTGTCTCTATAGATACGACAATAGATCGAAAAATGTTATCAATTCAACACTTATACAACCAATTCTGTATCAGCTCACTTCCCCATTCTGTAAGAATTGATTCAGGATGGAATTGAACTCCTCTTAAGAATTGATTTTCATGTGTTAAACCCATAATTTCCCGATTTGGATCAATCGCTGTGATTCTTAAACAGTCAGGTAATCCAATAGTGTTCACAGACCACGAGTGATATCTCCCAGTCAAAAAATCTGTTGGCAAACCTGAAAACAGCGGATCTGTCGGATTGAGAATATGGACTGGTATTGCAACACCATGATGTACTTCTGGAAGATTGACTAAGCTACCATGAAAAACTTCGGCAATAGCTTGCATACCTAAACAGATTCCGAGTATTTTTTTTTGATGATGAAATCTTTTAATCATTTCCATCATTAATCCAGCTTCAGCAGGAATTCCAGGTCCGGGCGATAAAACGATTCTGTCGAATGCTTCCACTTCTTCAATAGAAAACTTATCGTTACGAATCACTGTAACATCGCTTTCAAATTTATTCAGATAATGGAATAGGTTGAAAGTAAAAGAATCATAATTATCTATGAGAAGAATTTTCAATTAGATGTTTTATTTTACTGCAATCACAGAAATTTCAACATTGACATTTTTCGGAAGCACAGAAACCTGAACAGTCTCTCTTGCAGGAAAATTATCTTTAAAATAATTTGCATAAACATCATTGACATTTGAAAAATTATTCATGTCACTTAAAAAAATAGATGTTTTAACGATATTCGAAAATTCATATCCAGCTTCGTTCAATATGGCAGAAATATTTTCCATGACACGAGTTGTCTCGTGAAAAATATTCAGAAGCACCAAATTTCCAGTGGCTGGATCAATTGCAATTTGTCCGGAAACATATAATGTACCATTGACTTCTACCGCTTGACTGTAAGGGCCGATTGGAGCGGGTGCCATTTTGGTTTGAATAATTTTTTTCATTTAAAATTTCGTTTGATGTTTTGATTTAATAATTTCGTTTGATATTTTTTTTTGATGAATTATTTTTCAATTTATTTCCAACGAATTATTATTATTCATTGATATCTCTACCGATCCACATTTTAAAGAATTCCTTCTGTGTATCCGAAAGGTTTTTGTTTCGAACAATGGAATAGCTAGAAAAATATTCCGTGCCATCTCTTTCTAAGGCCAAGTCTTTTAATTTTTTCATCGGAGTTAAGATTGTAAGCACAATTTTATTTTCTCTATTTACAAATAACAATTCTTGTAAATTACCTTCGACCTTCATTTCATTAATAGCAATAATTTCATCATCTTTTTCCATTCCAGATTTGAATGCGGGAGATTCGGGATAAATGATCGTAGCTTTTGTTATCTCATTCTTTGAATTAGTTTTAAAACCAAAGAAGCGTTCAGAATCAATTTGAGCGGGGCGCGTTTTTAATTCAAGACCGGCATAATCCAATACTTCATTTAAAATTTCAAAATCATCTTCTGTTCCATAAACAAAATCAAGAAAAAAATCAGACATGTGTGAATTAGCACAATGACTTACCAATGAAATATAATCATGATCTGTGTATCCTCTTGATTTTTTGCCAAAGTCATTATAGAGATTTCTCATAACTTCATCAAGTGATGAAAGATGATTTGTATTTTTTCTAATTAGTAAATCTGTCATCAAAGCAATTAAACAACCTTCATCATAAATTGAAGTTTTTCTTCCCGGAACTCCAGGGGTATAGCCATCTAACCATGTATCGAAACTACTATCAGCGACCGATAAATTATAACGGCCAAAATTGTCAAAATGCTTTTGAATTCTGATATTAAGTTCTTCTAAAAATTGATCGACAGAATAAACATCAGCGCGAACTAAAATTTGATCTCCATAGTAAGTTGTTACTCCTTCATAAACAAAACCTAGTCTAGAATAATTTTCCTTCGTGTAATCATACGGCATCATTTCCACTGGTCTTATTGTTTTCACATTCCAAGAATGAAATAATTCATGAGAAGCTACACCGACAAAATTTGTATAGATTTCTTCATTCATTAACTGGGAGCCAGGCCCAAGAGCGAGAACCGTATTTCTTAAATGTTCAACACCGTGATAAAATTTAGTAGGCAAAATTTGAATGAGAAAAAAATATTCATCAACAGGAAAAGAACCCATCATTTTTATTTGAACTTCGGTAAACGCTTTGAAGTCCGCTAAAATCCGTGGCCAATCAGGTTGAACTTCTCCTTGAAAACAGATGTGGAAATCTACACCGCTCACTTCATAATTTTTTATTTGCAAAGTTGGACTGGCAATAAAAGGACTATCAACAAATTCATGATAGTCTTCTGCCAATAATATTCTGTCTCCCGATTTTTGCATTGAAGTCGCAACAAGATAATTAGTAGGGATATTCAATTCAAGAATACACTCCTCATGTAATCGTTCAGTTACATAAAAAAAACAATGAACTGGATTTATATAAATTTGTTCATCATCAATCCAACAAGCGCCTGCATCTAATTGAGAGCAATAATATTCATATTTGATTGTTACTTCTTCTACTCCTTCTGTAGAAACGACCCACAAGTCCTTCGACATTTTCCTAAATGGCAGACTTTCATTTTTTGAGTTATATGCTTTCCATTTCCGAATATTTTTAGAGAAGTTTCCAATTTCATAGCGCCCCGGTCTCCAACTAGGGAGTTGAAATAAAACTTCATTTGATTGATTGGTATTCACTCTCATTTCTATTTCTGCAAAATGAGATGCCGGATTGGAAGATGAAAGTTTATAGTAAATGGCCATGTGCAATTTTATCAATAAATCTGTTATGCACTACGTAAGTCAAATTGAAAAATTCAACAATCGTCTGTAACATTGATTCAAAGCAGTTGATGAAAGAAAACTAAAAACCACATGAATTATTCAACTAATTATCAACACCTTATATTCATTCAAAGTTTGAAAGAAATAAATGAAGGATAATTCTTAAAGAATACTTTGCGCTCAGTAGATTCTTTTGCGGTCTTGAAAAATGGGAATCCATCACAACATTTAGCAAAATGTAATTATCTTCGCACAAATTCTTAAAATTATGAATTACGATATTATAGTTTTGGGCAGTGGTCCCGGTGGATATGTGGCAGCGATTCGTGCGGCACAATTAGGAATGAAAGTAGCTGTGGTTGAGAAATCAGAGTTAGGTGGAGTTTGTTTAAATTGGGGTTGCATACCAACAAAAGCATTATTAAAAAGCGCCCAAGTTTTCGAATATCTGATGCATGCACAAGATTATGGCGTAAAAGCAACTGGTGTGGAAGCTGACTTTTCAGCAATGATAAAAAGAAGTCGCGGAGTTGCTGATGCGATGAGTAAAGGTGTTGCTTTCTTGATGAAAAAAAATAAAATTGATATCATCAATGGATATGGAACTTTAAAAAGTGGAAAAAAAGTAGAAGTGAAAGCTGCTGATGGCAAGACGACAACGTATGAATCAAAAAATATAATAGTTGCGACTGGTGCGAGAACGAGAGAACTTCCAAATTTGAAACAAGATGGCAAAAAAATTATTGGCTATCGCGAAGCAATGGTTTTAGATAATCAACCAAAATCGATGGTTGTTGTTGGTTCAGGCGCTATAGGAGTTGAGTTTGCATACTTCTATAATTCCATCGGAACAAAAGTTACGATCGTTGAATTTATGCCAAACATTGTCCCCATTGAAGATGAAGATGTATCAAAACAATTAGCACGTTCATTTAAAAAATCGGGTATTGAAATCATGTTAGAATCTTCTGTCGAGTCAGTTGATGCATCAGGTAATGGTTGTAAGGTGAAAGTAAAAACAAAAAAGGGCGAAGATATTTTAGAATGTGATGTTGTACTTTCAGCAGTTGGAATTACTTCAAATATAGAGAACATCGGTTTAGAAGAAGTTGGAATTATTACTGACAAAGGAAAAATTTTAGTCAATGAGTGGTATCAAACAAATATTCCAGGCTATTTTGCCATCGGTGATATTTTAAATACACCCGCATTAGCTCACGTCGCATCACATGAAGCAATCACATGCATAGAAAAAATTGCCGGTCTTCCTGTTGAACCAATCGATTATAAAAATAGTCCTGGTTGTACTTATTGCAGTCCAGAAATTGCATCAGTTGGATACACTGAGAAAGCGGCGATAGAAGCTGGCTATGAAATTAAAGTTGGAAAATTTCCATTCTCAGCGAGTGGGAAAGCAAAGGCAGGAGGAAATGCAGATGGGTTTGTAAAAGTTATTTTTGATGCCAAATATGGTGAGTGGCTCGGAGCCCACATGATAGGTGCAAATGTAACAGAGTTAATTTCTGAAGTTGTTGTAGCACGTAAACTTGAGACAACGGGTCATGAAATCATGAGTGCTATTCACCCTCATCCAACAATGAGTGAAGCAATCATGGAAGCCGTTGCAGAAGCTTATGGCGAGTGTATTCACTTGTAAAAAACAGTACGCACTTGCAATTATCGTTTGATTAGTCCGTCAAAATTGCATCCGTTAATTTTCTTCCGACTTCACTATCTTCAAAGTAGCCACTTCAAGATCTGACAAGAGTTCTAATAAATTTTCACAGCTTTATTATTACAACCTCCCTTTTCACTTGGTCGCCAGTTACAATTAAAAAATAATTTCTGGCGGCAAAGTTTTGGATGTTGAAATTCATTTTTCCATTTCCTTTTTTAACTTCAATTGTTTTTCCTAGAGCATCTGTCAAAGTAAAGTTATAAACTTTTTTTCCTGCCAATTCTACTTCAAATTGATTGCCCCTGTCGCTGTGATAAATGAATTTGTGGGTTCACAAAACCATCTTCAATGCACGAAGCGTTCCTTGTGTAATAAGATTTTTGTGCAGATTGTTCCTACTGCCATCAATCAATTTTGGGTGAGCGATATGACCTATTGGAAACTTGAGAAAGGACCGGTTTATATTAGCTTCATCACCCATGCTTACTCCCATAAAATTGTTGGTTACCAGCTTGCAGACACAATGGAAGGTATAGAAAGTGTCAAGTCTCTGGAAATGGCTCTAATCCGAATTAGAACCTGATAATGCATTAGATCTGATTCATCACAGCGACAGAGGCATTCAGTATTGTAGTCAATCGTATGTGAAATTATTAGTTGAGTTTAAAATTAAAATTAGCATGACAGAAATTGGAGATCCTCGGGAAAATGCTATTGCTGAAAGAGTAAATGGAATAATAAAAGAGGAGTATTTAGACAATTATCAAATGAGTACAATTAATCAAGCTAAAGAGTTGTTGAAGGCTGTCATTGAACTTTACAACACCGAAAGACCTCACATGAGCATCAGCAACTTCACACCCAATCACATTCATCAAT
>JANLRG010000204.1:0-1208 GCA_031361545.1 Bacteroidota bacterium | reverse complement strand
GAACAAGAAATCAATCAGGAGGAACAGATTGAGGTTCGAGATTATTCTGCAAAAAAAGAAAACTGTGGAGAGTTCTTTTTAAGCGCCGTCAGTAGGAATAGAAAAATTAGAAAGGAAGAAAAACGGTATCAAGCAGCGATTTTCAACCGTTGCAAAATGGCTTTCACGGGTTGGAACGAGGTTGTGAATATATCGTGAATTTCGCCAATTTTAAGGTCGAGATAGTCATACGGGCGTTTTTGTTGTGGTTTGTGTTTTTTTTGCTGTGTTTTTGGTTTTAAAAGAGGGTTTATACTGATTAACACTGAAAAAATAACATAACGATTTATTATCTTGTGCCTTAGAAACTACCATTCGTAAAATATATTAAAGCATGACTACAATAGAATATACTGGCTATGTCGAAAAACTGCTTGCTTCCGGGCTGACCGAAGAAGCCGCCGATAGTCTTTTGGCACTGATGGATACTAAAAATAACGATGAGCTGCGCTCACAAGCCGTTTTATTGTCCGGGCAATACCAAGATATACTCGAAAAACAACGACTTGCGCTGGATGATGATAAGTTCGGAATAGCTCGAGTGAATCATGCGCTGATTGAATTGAATCGTGATGTGGCGGAGCAATATGGTCATGAAAATGTACCGGCTGAATTGAGTATTCAAATAGTACACGTTCTGAATAAAAGGCCAAAACCGACTGTTGGACAAAGCAATATTAAAAAAATAGGCATTTTAGGTCTGGGTTTGTTAGTTGGTGCGATTGTCATTTTTCTATATTTTAATTCAACCAAAGTTTCCTCCGGACTTGACAATCAAAGTGCTGTACAGTCAAACAATATCCTTAGGCAAAGCGATAATGAAGTGAATTCCGAATCGAGTCAAACAATTGCGAAAGAGAGTAATGTAGAAGGTCAAAAGCCTATATATATTGATTTAAAAGCCAAAGTGAGAGATGTGGAATTGCTTGAAACGCAATATTTCCCTACCAATGGTGATGGAAAAGTGATTTTTAAGTTTAAATTCACTTGTGCTTCCGAAAATTCAGGCGGATGTTTAGCATTTGATACCAATTTTGCCTTGGAGGTCAATGGAAAAACATATAATCCTATTAAAATGGAAAGCCCCTTAGTCTCTTCCAATAGCGATGGGCTTATCATTATGGAATTCAAAGTACCACATGGTTTTATGAAAATGGCTTTAAAAATTG
>JANLRG010000201.1:0-3217 GCA_031361545.1 Bacteroidota bacterium | reverse complement strand
CAATTTTTAATTTCAAAAGTTTATCGGTCTTGGGAACTCGTTCTGCCTCGAGAATTGTTCCAATACGAATGTCCATTTTCTGAAAATCGTCAAACGATGTTGCAGCTTTGGCAGCTTCTATTACTGACTTAGACGCTGATGCATTGGCAACTTTACTTGCATTCAATTTGTCTATCTGAAACTGAATTGCTTCGTCTTCAATCTTATCAAACAACAATCCTACTGTTCCGATTTGATGTCCGACTGAAAACAATTTCTTGCCATGAAAATCATTCCAATTTCTTGCTTTCAAATTCAGCATCGAAAATAATTTTTCAGCAGTGAATGGCAAAAATGGCTGCATTGCATTGGCAAGTGTCGCCGTAACTTCTAAGGAAATGGCAAGCACTGTTTCTACACGCTTCGGATCTGTTGCCTGAACTTTCCAGGGTTCATTGTCTGCTAAGTATTTATTTCCAACGCGCGCTAAATTCATCAACTCAAACAATGCATCACGGAATTTATAAGCGAGAATATTTTCTTTAATCCTAGAAGGAATATTTTTTATTTCATCCAGACAAGCCTGATCTTGTGTATTGAGATCATTTATTGCAGGTACTTTTCCTTCATAATATTTTTGAGTTAATACCAATGTACGATTGACAAAATTTCCAAGAATAGCAACCAACTCATTGTTATTTCTCGACTGAAAATCTTTCCAAGTAAAATCATTGTCTTTGTTTTCCGGAGCTGTTGCACACAAAACATATCGTAATACATCTTGCTTATCAGGAAACTCAACCAAATATTCATGCAGCCATACGGCCCAATTTCTTGAAGTGGAAATTTTATCGCCTTCTAAATTTAAAAATTCATTGGAAGGAACATTCTCCGGAAGAATAAAGTCTCCATGTGCTTTTAACATGGCCGGAAAAATGATGCAATGAAAAACGATATTGTCTTTCCCTATGAAATGTAACAAACGAGCATCCTCATTCATCCAATATTTTTTCCAACCATCTTTGTCATTGCGTTGTTCAAACAATGCTTTGGTGGCAGAAATGTATCCGATTGGAGCATC
Source organism: Bacteroidota bacterium (assembly GCA_031361545.1). Lineage (GTDB taxonomy): Bacteria > Bacteroidota > Bacteroidia > AKYH767-A > 2013-40CM-41-45 > JADKIH01. Next base: position 2,157 of record JANLRG010000201.1, on the reverse strand, counting down.
GAACCAAACATACAAAACTTTTCCTTCTGCATGAGGCAATGGAACTGGAACTCCCCAATCTAAATCACGCGTTACAGCTCTAGGCTGCAACCCTTGATCTAACCACGATTTGCATTGACCAAATACATTGTTCTTCCAATCTTTTTCATGAGAACGAATCCATTTGTCAAGCCATTCATTTTGCATTTTATCCAATGGTAAATACCAATGTGATGTTTTCTTTTTCACTGGCGCCGAACCACTCAACTGCGAATGAGGATTGATTAAGTCGGAAGGTGATAAACTTTTCCCGCATTTTTCACACTGGTCTCCATAGGCATTTGTATTGCCACAATTCGGACAGGTTCCTGTGATATATCTGTCCGCTAAAAAGATTCCAGCTTCTACATCAAAATATTGTTCTGTTTCTTCTTCAGTAAAAACATTTTTGTCATATAACACTTTGAAAAAATCGGAGGCAGTTTGTGCATGAATCTTTTCAGAAGTACGGTGATAAATGTCAAATGAAATTCCGATGTCGGCAAAACTTTTTTTAATGATTGAATGATATTTATCTACCACTTGCTGTGGAGTAATTCCTTCTTTTCTTGCTCGCAACGTAATAGGAACTCCGTGTTCGTCGGAGCCACAGATGTAAACGACATCTTCATTCATCATTCTTAAAAAACGAACGTAAATATCAGATGGTAAATAAGCGCCAGCTAAATGACCTATGTGTACTGGTCCATTTGCATAAGGCAAAGCTGCTGTTACAATGGTTGGTTTCATACAAATATTAGAATTGTTCAAATAAGATGTTGATTACTCATCATACAAGAAACATTATTCACTCAACTTTCAACTAATTTTGTCGCAAAGATATAAATATGATTCGACCACCCTATTTGAAAGCAGGAGATACTGTTGCCATTGTTGCCACTGCCCGAAAAGTATCCAAATTTGAAATTAAGCCCGCAATCGATCTGTTGAAAAGTTGGGGCCTAGAAGTGTTGCCTGGAAAAAATCTTTATAAAGATCAAAACCAATTTGCAGGTTCCGATGAAGATCGCGCAGGTGATTTGCAGCGAGCCTTGAATAATAAAAATGTTCAGGCTGTTATTTTTGCGAGAGGTGGTTATGGTACGGTGCGAATCATCGATCAAATTGACTGGAAAAAATTTGTGAAACAACCCAAGTGGTTGATCGGTTATAGCGACATCACTGTTATACATTCTCATGTTCACAAACATTGTCTCGTTCAGACAATGCATGCTCCGATGTCACTCAATATTTCAAAGCTCAGTGCTCCTTGTCAACAAGTTTTGAGAGAAACTTTATTCGGAAAACAGCTGCGATATTCTTCCTCAAAACAATTGCCTCAGCTAGTAAAGTTAAATCGTCAAGGAAAAGCAAAAGGCCAATTAGTGGGTGGAAATTTATCGTTGATTTATAGTTTAGCTGGAACGGAATCGGACATTGATACGAGCGGAAAAATTTTATTTCTGGAAGACTTAGATGAATATTTGTACCACATCGATCGTATGATGATGAATCTGAAAAGGACTGGTAAGCTAAAAGATTTGGCCGGATTAATTGTTGGTGGAATGACCGAAATGAAAGACAATGCAATTCCTTTTGGAAAGACAGCAGAAGAAATCATTCATGATGCGGTGAAAGATTATAGTTACCCGGTGGTTTATGGATTTCCTGCAGGACATATCCCCAATAATTATCCGTTGATTATGGGAAAAGAAGTGACCATGAATGTGACCGATAAAATGGAGCTGAGTTTTTCAAATGATTAATGCTAAAGATTTAGGCAAGTTAGGAGAGAAGGTCGCAGCAGAGGAATTAGCATCGATTGGTTATAAGGTTATCACCAAGAATTATTATTTCGGAAGAAATGAAGTTGATATTATCTGTGAGTACGAGGGGAAAATTGTTATCGTAGAGGTAAAAACCCGAATGAGTAATTACTTGAGTGATGCAAGTTTGTTGGTTCCGATAAGCAAACAAAAACAAATCATCAAAGTCGCTGATCAATTCATCAAAGAATTTTATCCCGACAAAGAAGCCCGCTTCGATATTATGATTGTCGTGACCAATTCTCAATACACCAAGATCGAACATATTGTGGATGCTTTTTATCCGATGTAAGTTTTTTCTTAGTTCAAGGTT
>JANLRG010000187.1:0-3850 GCA_031361545.1 Bacteroidota bacterium | reverse complement strand
GGCATGTGAAGGCATATTATCGAGGTAATAATACAGTTCTTTAACATCTTCGACGTGATTGCCCTCGTGATTGGTCAAGCCAAAAAGCCTTTCTTTTAAAATGGCATCTTGACCATTCCACAAAGCCAGCGCAAAGCAAAGCCGCTGTTTTTCATCGCAAATACCCATCAATCCATCCTCGCCCCAACGATAGGCGCGTGAACGGGCTTGGTCGTGGGTCACATAATCCCATGCCTCGCCATCAGCTGAGTAATCTTCGCGCACGGTTCCCCATTGCCTTTCGGATAAATAAGGACCCCAAAGCGACCAATTTTGAGAACCATTATTGCGGTTTTCAAGGCGTAATTCCTCGGCGGTTTGCATAGGTTATACGTTTTAGATTAAAATGTCATTGTGAGCGAAGAGTTCATGTCAAAATACTGAGGGATGTTACTCATTCCTAATTCTCCACTCCTAATTTACGATATTTACCAAATGGCATGACTACTAATTTTTTAAAAACACCATTTTCATTGTCATCCATATAGGTATCCAATCCAAAAGTTGTTTTATCTGCGCTTAATCGAGCATAAGTACCAAATAGCCTATCCCAAATGCTGAGTACATCGCCGTAATTACAGTCTGTATAAGGTCGTTCAAAATGATGGTGTACATGGTGAAAATTCGGTGTTACAATCACCCAACTCAATATTTTATCCACCTTTTCAGGCAATCTGAAACTGGCATGAGCGAATACATTGGCTACGATTTGGATAAACTGACGAAACAGTATTGCCCAAAAAGAAGCACCTGAAAAAAAAACCCACAACAATAAAGATGTTAAACGAATAGTCGTCTCGCCCGGATGCTCGCGGAGAGTGGTTGAAACATCCACGACTTTATCGCTGTGATGTACCAAATGAAACATCCAAAAAGGCTTAACCTTATGCATCACAACATGATAAATATATTCAAAAAAATCAAGTAAAATGAAAGCCCCGACCACATTTGTCAACGGACTTGAAAACCCCGGAATCCAATAAAGTAGGCCGAAGTGATGGGCTGTAACCCAATTTGTAGTCGCTACAAAAGTCAAACCCATTAAAAATTGAACGGGCGCAGCAAATAATACAAATTGAGCATTCACTAAAAGGTGTTTCCATTTAGGGTATTTTCCCTTGATTGGAAATAGATTTTCAAGCGTCCAAAAAGAAAACATCGTGAGCATTAAGAGGATAATGCGATGGCTATCAGGTACATTTGAGAAGTAGGCTTGCAAGTCTTTCATTATAATTACTACATATTTTTTCTATTGATAAAACTAAATCCGCCGATAAGTAGGGGCAACCAAAATCCAAAGAAACGATAAATAAGCGTAACCGTCAAAGCCGAAGCCATATCTATACCGCTGTGATTGAGTATATAAAGGAGCGACAATTCTACTGCACCCACGCCTCGTGCAACGGGCGCAACTGATAAAATCAAAGTAGAAAGAGTATAGGCTAAAATGGGTGTTACCCAGCCTGTTTCAATACCAACTGCTCTTAAAGCAATATAAAATAGGAGAATACTGACTATTTCTAAAGCCATAGACACGCTATTGGTCATTAATAAGGCTTTAATACTGAGGGGTGTGTGTGAAAAAGTATCTAAATGTTTGATAAAATTTGGAAACTTCTTGGCGATTAATTGATACCATTTATTTTTTTGAGAAATGCTGATAACGACGAAAACGACAAACAGTAACATCAATGTAACGACCAAGAGGCTAATTTCTTCAGTACTACTGGCTTCCTGTTCTTTTATGGCATATATGATGGCTGGAACAGCAACAATCCAAAGCGTGACTAAACCTGAAATGATATAAATGGTAGAAGCGATGCTCACTTTCACTTTCGTAACCCCTTGTTTTTCAATGGATTGACTAAATGTTGCTAAAGAACTTACTGAACCACCTGGTAAAAAAACACTGACAAAATTCCGCTTTAAAAAAAGTATTGTTGCCGACCAACGCCCTATATGTTCTTGAACGCTCCTAAAAGACCAAACATACATTTCTGCTTGTAAACCTATAAATATGACTGAAAGTACTACACCTATTAAAAGCCAACCTAAATGAGCACTGCGAAGTCGAATAAGTAATTCGGGTAATTCGACACGCCCTTCTTGCCAAAACTGATAAATGAGTATCAGAATACAAAACACCAAAGTACACTTAATCCAAAACCAAAGCGAATTTAAATTGAACATTTTTATTCGCTCCATCATCATAAGATTTTTCATAGTTGCAATATTTTATAACTTTTACTCGCTGATTCTATTAAAAATCAAGCTTTTTCCAATCCATTCAAACATCCAATAGCCGCGTACTTTCAGTTTATTCAAGTTTTCTAAACGGCAAACTGAGCTGAAAGTATAGCCTGTATTAGGGTCATATATTTTACCATTGTTCCACTCAGTACCGCCATTATAATTAAGAGCATCCAAAACTTCTAAGCCCAACCAAGGGCGACTGCGCAAAGCTTTATTGGGATTTTTACGATCATAAAAATCGCTCATCTTCAACCCCTCAGTGCAGGCAAACCAAATCACTTTAGCGCGATATAGTCCGTTTTGTTTATACACTTGCACTTCGAGGTCTTTGTTTGAATTCATCCATTTGCCGAGTATAGCATCTTGCGGATTGTCTTGTCCTTGCAAATGAAGAGTAAAGCCTATAAAAAAGGCGATAGATATTATGTTTTTCATATGAAAATACTGAGGGGGTGCTAAAACATTGGGGAAACTTTTAAAGTTTCCCGAACGTACCTCTGATTATTGTTCTGAATAATTCCAAGTTAAACCACCATCTACGTAATACGTTGAACCTGTTACATATTTTGCATCATCGCTCGCCAAAAATGCCACAACGGCGGCTACATCTTCTGGTTCGCCCAACCGTTGGAGCGATATATTTTGCTGCAAAGCTTGTAAAAGTTCTGGTTTACTCAGCAATTGAGCATTTATTGGTGTCTTTATCGCGCCCGGTGCTACATTGTTGATGCGGATATTGAGCGGTGCTAACTCGACTGACAGGTTGCGCATCACCATTTGCATACCGCCTTTGCTCGCACAATATGCTGTAAAATTAGGCATCGGCAATTCCTCATGCACACTGCTATTATTGACCACAACTGCACTGTGTTTATTGGTTTTTATAACGTGCTGCGTAAAGGCTTGCGTACAGAAAAACATACCTTTAAGATTGACATTCATCACCGCATCGTATTGCTGTTCGGTTACTTCCCAAAACGGTGCGCGGATTTCGATGCCTGCATTATTGACCAATATATCCAAGCCGCCCATTTGTTCAACAGCACTGACAAACATGGCTTGCACTTGATCTACTTTGCTCACGTCAGTAGCAATAAATATGGCTTTGCAGCCCGTTTCTTCCAATTGGCGCATCGTTTCCTTGGAGTTGTCGCTTTCATGCAAATCATTCACGACAATATCCGCCCCTTCTTGCGCGAGGCGTACGGCGATAGCTCGCCCAATACCTTGACCTGCACCTGTTATGAGTGCTATTTTTCCTTTAAGTCTTTTCATAAATATTTAATTTTTTTAAGAGAGATGCCTAATGGCAATTTTGATTTACCCAATAAATATTTCAACGGTCTAATATCTATTATCTATAATTCTAAAATCTACCTAAGAGTTCTGTAAAAATGCTTAAAATACTGAGGGGGTGTATTTTTATTTCGTTGAAAAGGCAGTAAGTATCGGTCAAATTTAGAAAAACGATAACTACTTTAAATGGTTTTGAAGAAAAAATACTGAGAGGTATTTATTTTAAATGAGCAATTATATATTTTATTACTCTGAAAAATTC
>JANLRG010000176.1:0-1042 GCA_031361545.1 Bacteroidota bacterium | reverse complement strand
ATTGGCGATGCTTATATGTGTGCATCGGGTTTGAGCGATAGAATTTCGACACCGATTAATATTGTAAAAGCTGCATTAGAACTGCAACAGTTTTTGAACGAAATGAAAGCTGAAAAAATAAGGCTTGGAGAGCCATACTTTGAAGCCCGAATTGGGATTAATACGGGACCTGTAGTAGCAGGCGTAGTAGGCATCAATAAATTTGCTTACGATATTTGGGGAGATACGGTCAACCTTGCTGCGCGCATACAAGAGGCATGTGAGCCAGGATGCATCAATATTTCTGAAGCCACACATCGTGAAATTCAATATACCTTCAATTGTCGTTATCGCGGAAAATTACCAGCAAAAAACAAAGGCGATATAGAGATGTATTATGTAGAAAGCCCCAATTTGATACAAACGACATCCCTTCAGTATGAATCACTTATAATGCGTGATTTTTAACGTTTGACAACACTTTTTTGAATTAAAATTTCTACTATTCTCTCCTTAAAAGCGGCACCTAATGGTATGTCGTGCTTATCTATTTTAAGCGTATTTTTCTCCAAAGATTGTATTTTGTTGGAGTTGATAATATAAGAGCGATGTACTTGCTTGAATATATTATTGGGTAATTTTGAAAGCATGTTTTTTAAAGAAACAAGCGTGGTGTATGTGTCCTGCGTAGTCACCACTTGCACAAAATTTTCTATAGCTTTTATGTAGATAATATCATCAAAAAATATTTTTGTAAAACTGTAATTCGTCCAAATAAATATAAAATTATCAGGTTATGCGTCAACTGTTTGAACATCTTTTTCACAACTATCTTTTCCTAAAGATTTGTTGATTTCTAAAAAATCATTGGCTTCTTTTCGCTCGTAGCCATCAATAATTCTTTTCATAACTTGCGAAAAATGCCCACTTTTGAATGATTGAGCCGACAAGTTTATAGTGGATATTTCTTCAATCAGCAATTCATTTTCTTTGAAAATAGTACGGATAACCAAGGGTTTAGTACCAATGTCCATTTCAAGAAAGGGATAGAAGTTGGGATTTT
>JANLRG010000162.1:0-1691 GCA_031361545.1 Bacteroidota bacterium | reverse complement strand
TCGCTAGCCAAAATTTTGGATGACGCCGGAATAGATATCATTCTCGTGGGAGATTCTGCTTCGAATGTAATGGCAGGACATGAAACAACATTGCCGATAACTTTAGACCAGATGATTTACCATGCTTCTTCTGTTGTTAGAGCTGTGAAGCGCGCTTTGGTCGTAGTCGATTTGCCCTTTGGTTCTTATCAAGGAAATTCAAAGGAAGCATTGAATTCATCGATCCGAATTATGAAAGAATCCGGTGGTCATGCTGTAAAAATGGAAGGTGGTCGTGAAGTGAAAGATTCTATAGAAAGGATTCTCTCTGCTGGAGTACCAGTTATGGGACATCTAGGACTTACACCACAATCAATCTATAAATTTGGAACGTATGTAGTAAGAGCAAAAGAAGAAGAAGAAGCGAAACGATTGCTAGAAGATGCTCACATCTTGGCAGAAAGTGGATGTTTTGCATTGGTCCTTGAAAAAATTCCCGCGAAACTTGCAGAGAAGGTAGCGCAAGAGGTGAAAATTCCGATCATCGGCATTGGTGCTGGTGGCGGTGTGGATGGTCAAGTTCTCGTTTTACATGATATGCTTGGAATCACTCATGAATTTAATCCCCGCTTTTTAAGAAGGTATTTGAGTTTGTATGACGATATAAAAAAGGCTACAGAAAATTATATCAAGGATGTAAAAAGCAAAGACTTCCCGAATAAAAATGAACAATATTAAATGACAGTGAGAAAACTGACAGATAATTGAAGTTATTAATCACTATTTTTTTCTAATGGTTATATATTTATGACCTATGAAAAACACCTCTGTTTCCTTAAAAGAAGTTGCAACTAACCTTGTACCCAATCCCAATATGCCAGAAATTTTATACGAAGACAATCACTTGATTGCGGTAAATAAAAATTCCGGCGACATAGTGCAAGGTGACAAAACCGGCGATCAGCCAATGTCGGAGGCGCTCAAAGAATACATTAAATCAAAATACAATAAACCTGGTGCAGTTTTTTTAGGTGTTGTTCATCGTATTGATCGACCTGTTAGTGGCGTAGTCATCTTTGCAAGAACTAGCAAATCTCTTGTCAGAATGAATGAGTTTTTTAGAGAGAAAAAAGTTCATAAAACGTATTGGGCTGTTGTCAAAAACCGACCAACAGAAGAGAGAGGGACTTTAATCCACTATTTAAAAAAAGACGAAGCAAAAAATAAAAGCAAAGCCTATGAATACGAAGTACCTGGTTCTTCTCGCTCTTGGCTCGACTATAAAATTATCGGGAAATCTGATAATTATTATCTTCTCGAAATAACTCCTCATACAGGCAGACATCATCAGATAAGAGTCCAACTGGCTGCAATGGGTTGTCCAATTAAAGGTGATGTAAAATATGGGTTCGACAGATCTAATTCAGATGGCTCTATTCATCTCCATGCTCGACATATTCGATTCACACATCCCGTTAAAAAAGAAGAAATTCATATCACTGCCCCTGTTCCTAATGAAGTAATTTGGAATTTTTTTGAAGAACAAGACAAGAAGAATTAAAAATTGAAAATTGATAAATGAGAATGGGTTATAAAGTCCAAAGTGATTTGAAAATTGAGGATTGAAAATTGAGGATTTACCTTCAATCATCAATTTTCAATTCCGAAGGAATATCTTCAATTGATAATTTTCAATTTATTCTCAATTTTAA
>JANLRG010000154.1:0-25746 GCA_031361545.1 Bacteroidota bacterium | reverse complement strand
TGTATAGGTTGTCGTTGCAAGCGGTGTTACATTGACAGATGTCGTTGAAAAATTTCCAGGCGTCCATAGTATAGAACCTAATCCACTTGTAACAGAAATTGTTGCGGACTCTCCTTTACATACTCCAACATCTGTTGATGTTGTAACTATTGGCATTGGGTTTACAATTACTCTGACTAAATCAGATGACGAACATCCAAATGCATTTGTAACTAATACAGTATAATCTGTTGTGCTTGCTGGAGTCACACCAACATTTGATCCCACCAAAGCTCCTGGTGTCCAAGTATAATTCGAACCTCCAGAGGCAACCAAATTAGCATTCGTTCCTTCGCAAATAGTTTGATCAATTCCTGCATCGGCAATTGGAAGAAGATTGACTGTCGCCGTTACGACATCACTTCCTGTACATCCATTTCCATCGGTCACTGTGATTGAATAATTTGTTGAAATCGCTGGAGTCACAGTTATGGATTGTGAAAAGGTGCTGTTATCCCAATTATAACTGGCGAATCCACCTGGTGCAATTATATTAATCGTTTCTCCTATACATAATGAGGGATCCAAAACATTGATGACAGGGTTTGAATTAACTGCTACATTTTGTTGAACAACTGATTGACATCCGGCCGAATTTGTAACCGTGAAAGTGATTGTATAATTACCACCCGATAAATAAGTATGAGATGGGTTTTGTGCATTGCTCGAATTAGATGCGGAGCCAGCATCACCAAAATCCCATGACCATATTGAAGGTGATCCGGTCGATTGGTCTGTAAAACTCATTGAAGTTCCAGCACAAATTGCAGGTGCAGAAAATTGAGCAAACGGGATATTCGTGTTGACTGTTAAAGGCCTTATAATAGTATCGGCACATCCTGCTGCTGTACCTACAATCAAAGTCACATTGTAAGTTCCATTTGAAGCAAATTGATGTGTCGGATTTTGACCAACACCAGTAAGACCATCGCCAAAATCCCAATCCCATGAAGTAATTGCACTACCTGTTATTATAGTTGAATCCATAAATTGTACAGGACTTCCATTGCAGTTGTTCGTGAAATAAAAATTGGCTTGCGGAACTCCATTGGCCGGAGTCACTCTCACTGTATCAACATCTGTACATGTTGCAGAAGTAACAGTAACAAAGTAATCGCCCAATCCAGAATTAGCATGAACTGGACCCACTACACCATCATTCCATAAATAATTATAGATTCCATTTCCAAGTGTAGCTGATGCCATTAAATTTACTGTTGCCCCACACGAAACCGATTGATCTATTCCTGCGTCTGCATTAACTCCTGTTACTGTTAAACAATAGGAATAGGTTTGACTACCTTGATATGGACAATTATCGTCCTTCACAGTCACAGTAAAACATTGCGGTGTTGGGCTTATGTCTGCAGTAGTTGGAGTCCAACAAAATTGTGCAGAATCTCTATGACCTCCTACAGTTGAGAACACAGCAGATGGAATCGCATTGTTCCAAGTTATAGTTGTTGTATTAGCAGCGTCAGGATCGGTTGAATTAATAAAAAAGCAAAAAGGTGCATTGGCACAAATGGTTTTTGTGAAAAATGGCGTCCCGTTTATTCCAGAAATGTTTGGGATATTGTTAGAACAGTTTTCAACTTTTAACTGGATATCTCTTTCTACTTGACCAATCAATACTCCGTTACGATATTCATTCACTAGAACAGCAAAAACAGTTACCTCAACTTGTTGTGGCACCATACAAATATCTCCCGTCCCTAGATTAAGAGTCACAAGTGGTGAAGAAACGATTGGTTGCGTAGCAGAATATCCAGCTAAGTAGGTTACAATTCCTCCCGTAGAATTTGTGAGAGGAGTGATTAATTGATAACTTAAAGAATCACCTTCAGAATCAAAAGCACCATGGTTAAAACAATACCGTTGTCCAATGCAAGCAAATGGAACAGGCGGATTAGAAAATGTTGGAGAATTATTACACAGACCACTTGTATTATTTATCGTTGAATAGACATACAAATTATCAGAGCCTCCGCCCGTGATCGTAGAGATGGTGTTGTTACGAGCACTTTCTGCATGACCGACCGTCCAGTTTGCACATGGCCCAGGCAAAGTGATTATTCCTGTATAAGTGTATTTTTCAATACCGACATAAGTACCACCGTGACAAGTTGTGACTGCTGATGGACAAACTGTAGGAACATCAACAGGTAATCCAACTTGGTTGATATTTACAATCGTATCATTAAATCCGCAGCCATTGTGAATTTCAATTGGCATCGTGGTAGAAGGAGTAATTCCACTACAGTCTCTATAAAATGAAAATGTTAAAAGATATTGATTACTACCTAAACAGGTGTACGTAATATCGGCACCCATTGCATGACTAGCACGAGATTGATTAGGAAATAAAAGGAACAAAAAAATACTAAATGCAACTTGAAAAAAATTCCATCGGAATTGTAATCTCATAATAGATAAATTTAGGTACTATGGTCTCACTATCTCACGTAAAAATAATTAAAAACTCAGATCAAGCATAACAAATTAGGCTAAAAACTAAATTATTTTCAACAATTTTTTTAAAACACCAATTTTTAATCCGAAATCCCTCTCAAAACCTCATTAACAGAAGGGTTTTCAGTGTACTATTTGGTCAAATCTTCGAGTGGATGTCCTATTGAACCATTTGGAAATTCAATATTCAGAAAGGTACAAATTGTAGGAGCAATATCGAATACGCTCACTTGTCCATGCGACCTTCCATGCGTAATATTTTTACCATAAAAAATTAGTGGCACATGTGTATCATATCGGTAAGCTGAACCGTGCGTCGTCCCAGTTTTAGCAGACCAATTTATCCATCCTGGTTGTAACTGAATCAATACATCTGCACAACGCTTTGCATTAAATCCATTTTGAATAAAATTAGCAATTCCAACTCGCTTTGTTCCTGTTTGAAGATCTATTGAAGTCATTGCCAGAGCTACGCCGGGATAACGCGTCACATAACGGACACAACTTTGCTGCATATTGTTTAAGTCAATATTATTTTGTTCTATCAAATCTCGATCGAGAAAAATATTATTTGCAGAAATGTTTTGAACATATTCTCCTGCTCCGTAAATTTTATTCAAATATTTTTTCAAGGAATCACCCATCGGACGAGGATCATAAAAATCTCCTTTCAGATTATTGTCCTGGCTAAACTTGGGATTGTTCACAGCAGCATGATCGGCAGAGAGAAAAACAAGGTATTCCCCTTTTCCAATAGACGAATCCAAATACTTTAAAAGTTTAGCGATATCAATATCTAATCTCAAGTAAGTATCCTCTAGTTCAATGGCGTTTATCCCGTACATGTGTCCAACGTAATCTGTAGAGGTAAAACTAATTGCTAATAAATCTGTTTCATTTCCCTGCCCTAACTTTTCATTTTGAATAGCTTGTTCAACAAATAATTCTGTGAGTGTATTTCCCATAGGGACCTTTCGAATTAACTCGACATCGCTATCTTTCATAGCAGGTAAATTGTGAGGAAATATTGGTTGCTTTTCGCCGTAGAATAACCCTTCATAAACATTATCATCGGCCGAACTTTCTGTGTAACTTCCAATCGGCAACAGAGTATTCCACGGCTTCGCTAAAAGACTATCAGGAACTTTTCTATTGTTGAATTGATTCACCCACGAAGGCAATTCTTTCATGTAATATGTACTCGACACAAAATTGTTAGTGTATGGATCATGCCAGTAAGCAGCATTTGCACTATTTCCAGCGGTTAATATTGAACCTCTATCTTTAAGTGCAATTCCAATTACTTTACTTTTAAAATTTGTAGCTAATCTTAATTCATCTCCAATTGTAGAAGTAAATAAATTTTTGGGTGACATTTTCCCAGAGATACTTGTTGTTCCTAATGAATTTACTGTTGAATCGCTCACACAATAAACTGACTTCTTCGAATATCTATCGTACCAATCATTTCCAATTATTCCATTGCTTGCAGGACCAGTTCCTGTATAAATACTTGAATGGCCACAAGCAGTGTAGGTTGGTATAAAATCATAATTAGCATTAGTGAAAACAAAACCTTCTCCCAACAATTTCTTAAATCCATCAGAAGAATATTTATCATAATATCTCACCAAATAATCGTAGCGCATCTGATCAACTACTATACCTACCACTAATTTTGGTTTTTTATAAAACACATCACTCCCCGATGATGAGCCATTTTTTTGAGCAACAACTTTTAAACTGATTGCCATGATCATTAAAAAAAAACACTGAGATAACTTTATTTTTTTCATACTGATTTTTTATTTAATCAATTCGTTAATTTATTTTTATTTCCAGCAAACTTCTTGTCAATTGCAAAGTAAAGATTATAAAAAATACATCCAAAAATTAATCCTGCCAATCCTCCTCCTATGACATCTGCAGGATAATGAACTCCTAAATAGATGCGAGAAAATGAAACAATACATGCCCAAACAATTAATGCGATACTGAACCGTGGCCATTTCTCTTTAAATAATAATCCAATGAATGTTGCAAGAGCAAATGTATTTGATGCATGAGATGAAATAAACCCGTATTGACCGCCGCAATAACCATTGACTAAATGAAGTTTGCTTCCGATGAATAAATTGTGACTTGGGCGATACCTCATAAAAAAGTTTTTTATCAAACCTGATGCAAATTGATCACTAACTAAAATTAATACAGCTGTTAGTAGCAAGATCAACCAACTTTTAGACTTGTAATTTCGAATGACCAAAAAAAGTAAGAGTAGATAAAAAGGAATCCAAACCATCTTATCACTAATTGTATAAAAAAACGAATCAAAAAAAGAAGTATGGCGACTATTGATTGCCAACAATAAATCCTGATCGAGTTGTTTTAATTTTTCAAACATCTTTTTGAGACTGGTTCAAAGTATCCCAAAGCATATCCTTCAATTTGTCTATACCAAAACCTGTTACTGATGAAATCAAAATATGTGGAATGCCTTTCGGCAAATCCTTCTTCATTTCATCCATCAACTCTTTATCTAACATATCACATTTTGTAATAGCAAGAACGGCAGACTTATCGAGTAATTCGGGATTGTATTGTTGCAACTCATTTTTAAGAATTGCATATTCCGCTTTAATGTCTTTGCTATCACATGAAATCATATAAAGCAAAATGGAATTTCTTTCGATGTGACGGAGGAATCTTATTCCTAATCCTTTTCCTGTATGTGCGCCTTCAATTATACCGGGAATATCTGCCATCACAAAAGATCGATCGCTTCTGTAACCAACAATTCCCAAATTAGGAACAAGAGTAGTAAATGGATAATCTGCAATCTCTGGTTTAGCTGCAGAAACAACCGATAGCAAAGTTGACTTTCCCGCATTCGGAAATCCTACCAATCCCACATCTGCAAGAATTTTTAGTTCTAATACTTTCCACTCTTCCATTCCCGGCTCTCCGGGCTGTGCAAAGCGTGTTGTTTGCTTTGTTGCCGTTTTAAAAAAATGATTTCCTTTTCCACCTCTTCCACCTGGAGCAATAACTATTTCTTGTCCTTCTTCTGTAATTTCAAAAAGGATTTCTTCTGTTTCTGGATTTCTCGCAACAGTGCCTAATGGAACATCTAAAATTTCATCGTTTCCATCTGCGCCTTTCTTAAGCGCGCTCGCACCATTTACACCCGCTTCTGCAATAACATGCTTACGATATTTTAGATGCAATAAAGTCCAGAATTGCCTGTTGCCTCGAAGAATGATATGACCACCTCTTCCTCCATCTCCTCCATCCGGACCGCCCTTGGCAGTATTTTTATCTCTATGAAAATGTACTGACCCAGCTCCACCGGCTCCACTTCTACAACAGATTTTTACGTAATCAACAAAGTTTGATGACATGATTTATTTTATTTCACCACGGTGGTGATCACTTTTGAAAGGCTATCAAAAATTTCATCGATGCTACCTTTTCCATTAATACTATAAAACTTCCCCTGATCAGTATAAAACTTTTTCAACGGGGCAGTCTTCGTATTGTACTCATTTATTCTTTTCGCAATTATTGTTTCATTCCTATCATCAGGACGGCCCGATTCTAATCCACGATTCAACAATCTTTTTATCAATTCTGAATCTTCTACTTCTAAGGCCAACATCATTGCTATAGATGTTCCTTTTTTCGCAAGCATTATGTCCAAAGATTCTGCTTGTGTTGTTGTCCGAGGAAAACCATCGAATATAAAACCATTCGCTCCCCTATTTGCATCTATCTTTCCTTCAATCATTCCGATCACTACCATATCAGGAACAAGGAGCCCCTGATCCATTAATTTTTTTGCTTCCAAACCTAATGCAGTTTGTGATGCCACTTCCGCGCGCAAAATATCTCCAGTAGATAAATGTACCAACTGATATTCTTTTATCAACTTTTCAGACTGCGTCCCTTTTCCTGCTCCAGGTGGTCCAAATAAAACCAGATTTAACATAGTTAAAATTAATTGCGGAATAAAATTATTTTGATAATGTATATATGTCTTTCAAATTTCTACCAAGTCCATCATAATCTAAACCGTACCCGACCAGAAAATCATTGGGGACTTCAAATCCAACATAATCCAAATGGATGGTTTGTCGAAGTGCTTCTGGTTTCAAGAGTAAACTTGCAAATAAAACTTTCGCTGGGTTTTTCTTTTTCAGTTCTTCCAAAAGATAAACAGCCGTATCACCAGTGTCAACAATGTCTTCTAGAATAATAACTGTCCGCCCTTCTAATGCTTCACTAATTCCAATTAAACTCTTCACTGTTCCGGTCGATTCTGTTCCTGCGTAAGAAGAAACTCGGATGAAGGCAATTTCAGCTTCCATATTAATTTCCTTAAACAAATCTGCAGCAAAAAGAAATGAACCTTTTAGCACACACACAAAAAATGGACGCGTACCTTTAAGGTCCTCATTCATTTGAATAGCCAATTCCTTTATTCTATTTTGAATCGTCTTGGCCGGAATGGAAACCACAAACAGCTTATCTTTTATAGTAACACTATCCATAAATTTTTGTGAAGTGCAAAATTAAAATTAAAGTTGGTGGCTGCCAATGTTTCAAAATATTTTTTTAATCAATAATAGCCGTTTAAACACCAATTTCTTAGATTATCCCATTCTCCAAAATTTCCTTCCATTGAAGAGATAAAATCAACTCCAATATTTTAATAACAGTGAACTTCGTCTAAATTTGCAACACTTATGAAAAAGCAATTACATGAACTAAAGATTGGAATTTTAGGAGGTGGTCAACTCGGGAGAATGTTGGTTCAAAAGGCAATTGACCTTGATCTAAATATCCTCATCTTAGATCCAGATCCAGAAGCGCCTTGTAAAAACATCTGTAAGGAATTTCATCTGGGAGAATTTACTGATTTCAATACTGTTTACAACTTTGGGAAATTATGTGATCTAATTACTATCGAAATCGAAAATGTAAATGTTGAAGCACTTTTCAAATTACAAGAAGAGGGAATAAAAATATCACCTTCTCCATTTATTATTCAGACGGTACAAGATAAAGGTTTGCAAAAAGAATTTTTCAAACGAAATGGATTTCCAACAGCAGATTATATGTTGATTGAAAATAAAAATGAAATTAATCAGTATGTAAACTTACTGCCATTAGTACATAAAACCCGAAAAGGCGGTTACGATGGTAAAGGTGTTCAGATTATTAAGTCGACTGAAAATCTTGCCACTATTCCCGATGTTCCTGCAGTTCTTGAAAATCTAGTAGATATTTCTTCAGAAATCTCTGTCATCGTTTCGCGAAATGAAGCAGCTGAAATAAAATGTTTTCCAGCTGTTGATATGGAATTTAACAAGGAAGCTAATTTAGTTGAATTCCTTTTTTCACCTTCACGCCTTTCACCTCAGCTAGAAAGTCAAGCAAAGGAAATTGCAATTCGACTAGCCAATGAATTAAACTTAGTCGGAATTTTGGCGGTAGAAATGTTTCTGACAAAAGAAAATAAATTATTAATCAATGAAATTGCTCCGCGGCCACACAATAGCGGACATCAAACTATTGAAGGGAATAAAATTTCGCAGTACGAACAAATGCTTCGAGCAATTACTGGTCTTCCATTGGGCAATACTGAAATTACTCAGCCCTCTGTAATGATCAATTTATTAGGTGAAAAAAATTATTCTGGAAATGCAGTTTACTCTGGAATTGAAAATGTTTTAAAACTTGAAGGAGTACATATCCACTTGTATGGCAAAAAAATTACCAAACCCTTTCGAAAAATGGGACATGTGACTGTGACTGCGGACACTTTGGATAATGCAATTCAAAAAGCAATTTACATTCAACAACATCTAAAAGTAATCGCATAAATGGAAAAGCAAGCACAGGTTGGAATAATCATGGGAAGTGAATCAGATCTTTCTATCATGAATGAAGCAGCGAATATTTTAGAAAAACTAGGCGTTAGCTATGAAATTCAAATTGTATCTGCTCATCGAACTCCTGAATTGATGTTCGAATATGCTCAGAGTGCCGTTGCTCGCGGTTTAAAAGTAATTATCGCTGGAGCTGGCGGCGCTGCACATTTACCGGGAATGGTTGCTTCAATTACTCCCCTTCCAGTCATTGGAGTACCTATTAAATCTTCCAACTCTATCGATGGTTGGGATTCTGTGCTTTCGATTCTACAAATGCCGAACGGCGTTCCAGTTGCTACTGTAGCTCTGAATGCCGCCCAGAATGCAGGAATTCTCGCTGCACAAATTATTGGCTCCTTCAATCACGAAGTTTTAACTCGTGTCATTAGTTACAAAGAAGAATTGAAACAGAAGGTTAATAAGAGCAATGAAAATTTAGGTTCCTCCTCTAAAAAATAATTTTTTCAATAAATGTAGGATGTTATTTTATCCAACATTTGCTGGTTGGAATAATCACTTTGTCATTGTTATCATTGCTGAATGAAATTTTATTCAGCAATTCTAATCATCTTCATTACTCAACATTTTTTTTGTCAGGCACAATCATTTCCCAGTGCTAGAACAGTCGCTCTCAATGGAAGCGACATGGCTTTCTCAGATTCTAGTTCTATCAATTTAAATATTGCTAATACAGATTTTTGCAAATCAACTGTTTTAGAATTTTGTCATCTTCAAAACTATTTCGTACGGAGTTTAGCAGAATCATGCATTCATTTTCAGAAAACATTTTTATCTAACCAAATTTTTCAACTTTCGTGCAGCTATAGCGGTGATAAACAATATAACTCCCAGAAGTACCAAATGGGTTACGGAATAAAACTGACTCCGATTTTCAATGCCGGCCTTCAAATTATTATTGAAAGAAATAATTTCTCGGAAATAAAATACAATGATTATTCTGTCATCTACCCCAACATTTCATTTTTCCTAAAGGCAACCAAAAAAATTAATCTCGGAGCTATAATTACTAATCCACAAAGATTGAAGTTAAATAAAACCTCCAACCTTCCGTCTCAAATCGAGTTTTCGCTTGGCCTAATTGCCAATCCTTCTACAAAATTCGGATTTACGATTAAACAATTAAATAGCTCCAAAGCATTAACAACTTTCGCAATAGAATATAAAATAATATCAAATTGTTTTTTGAGGGCTGCTTATGAAACTCAACTGAACAAAGTGTGTAGCGGATTTCGAATTATTTATTCCAACATATTGTTTGATTTCGCTTTCACTAACCAACTGTACACTGGGAGTAATTCTTCTCTATCGGTAATTATTCCCATCAAAAAATGAAATTATATTTTACCAGTTTGCTTCTCTTGTTGACTCTCCATGCTTCCAGTCAATCTATTGATTCCTTGGTAGAATATAACTCAAGTGAATTTACTTCTGAATCCAGCACTGATATAAATGACGAATTACCATTAGAACTTCAGCAATTAGCAGAACACAAAATTAATTTGAATTCAGATGACATCATATTATTACAACAAGTAAATTTAATTTCTCCCATTCAACTGAAGGCAATTATCAATCACAAAATAAAGTATGAAAGCTTTTTGAGTTTAGAGGAATTGCAAGTTATTAATGAAATTGATTCTTCTACCCTTAGAAAAATTGTTCCATTTATTTATGTCACTGCTAAACCAATTGCAATTGAAAACCGCAATACATTGACCATACGATTTCAACAATCTGTCAAAAATTATATCCCTGCAGACTATCAAGGCGATCCTACAAGAATTACAATTAAATTTAGAGGCAATCATTTCAATAAATTCAGCTATGGACTATTGGCCGAAAAAGATCCCGGCGAAAAAGTTATTTTCGGCTCAGGAAAAAAAGG
Source organism: Bacteroidota bacterium (assembly GCA_031361545.1). Lineage (GTDB taxonomy): Bacteria > Bacteroidota > Bacteroidia > AKYH767-A > 2013-40CM-41-45 > JADKIH01. The sequence continues at coordinate 15,396 of JANLRG010000154.1, read as the reverse complement.
ATTTGATTTTTATTCTTTCTTTTTAGAAATTAAGCCAGAAAAATATTTCCGAAAAATAATTATTGGCGACTATTCAACTTCTTTTGGACAAGGACTTGTTTCATGGAGTGGATCTGGCTTTTCTTCTACCGAGAATATTATAAGTTTATGCAAATCGGGAAGAGGATTTTCACCCTCAACATCGTCCGATGAAAACAGATATTTAAGAGGAATAGCTCTTGAATTTCCAATCAATAAATTCTTAGTTCGTTCCTGGTTTTCCTTTCATAAAATTGATGGTAATGTTATCAACGATACAACTTCCAATTCGGAGATTATTCAATCCTTTCAAACCTCAGGTTATCATCGGACTCAAAGTGAATTGAAAGCATTCCATACCATTGCGGAAATGAACTTCGGAAGTAATATTTTGTATGAGAAAAATAATTGGAATTTATCTTTGAGCGCTTCCATTTTAAAATACAATTCTTCTGTAAAAAAAATTGAACGAAAGTATAATCAGTTTGAATTTTCAGGTAATTTAAATTCTGTTGTAGGATTTGATTATCAAAAAACATTTAGAAACATATTATTTTTCGGCGAAACTGCAAAATCTGAAACCCATAGCCTAGCATTCATTAATGGAGTTTTAATTAGTCTAGGCAAAAACATTTCCTTCACAGCCGTAGATCATCATTATCCAACTAATTTTCATTCAATAAAATCGAATGCTTTTGGAAGTAATACACTTCCTGCCAATGAAAGTGGAATATATTTTGGACTCCAACTGAAATTAAGCAAATCAATTACTTTTTCCGGATACATTAATCAAGATCAATTTCCTTTTATGAAATACAGAGTTGACTTCCCTTCAACTGGAATTTCGAAAGGCCTTACCTTAAATTATCAACCTAATAAAACAACCTCTTTTCAAATAAGGTACAAATCAAAAAATAGAGAATTCAATTTGTCGGAAAATTATTATGGCCTTAAAAATTTATTCTTTGAACAAATTGATGGATTACGATTTCATTGCAATCTTACTATTTCTAAGAATTTTGATTGGAGAACCAAAATTGAATTTAATAGAGAAAAAATAAATTCTCTTCAAAGTAATTCTGCTTATTATGCCGCACAAGATTTATTCTATCATTCAGATTCCAAATCATTCTCTCTGAATTTTAGATATGCCATCTTTGTTTGTCCAGATTTTAATCTTCGATTTTACGAGTATGAAAACGACCTTCCTGGTAGTTTTTCTATTCCATTTTATAGTGGAGACGGAAGTAGGTTTTATGTGAACTGCACTATGAAGCGAAAAAATATTGTCTTCAGTTTAAAATTCGCAAGAAGCTGGATTCTTTATTCAACAATGAAAACTGAAAATGTTATCTCGATTGATGATATTAAAATGCAAATAAATTTAAATCTCTAAAAGTGTTCACAACATATTTTGAATAGATGCTCCCGCTGCCTCCATTTGTTTCCAAAATTCAGGATAAGACTTATTAACAACGAATGGATTTTCAATTTCGAATTGACCAATGGCAGAAGCTAGCGGTGCAAAAGCCATTGCAATTCTGTGATCATCGTACACATCAATTCTTCCCGGATTTTTTAAATCAATTGAATTGATAATGATTGTATCGTTACTTAATTCAACTGAAGCTCCACACTTTTCAAGATTTAATTTCAGTGAATTCAATCTGTCTGATTCTTTTATTCTTAAATTCTGCACTCCTGAAAACACACCTTTAATACCTTTACCAATACATAAAACGGCGAACGTCATTACTAAATCTAGGCAATTCGTAAAATCATAGTTGAACTCAGTTAGAAAACAATGATCAGAATCTATGTGAGCATTCCCTGAATTAAAAACAGTTTTCACTCCAAACTGAACCATCAATTCAGAAATAATTGAGTCGCCTTGAATAGACTTTTCAACTAAATTATTTAAGACGAATTTACTTCCTAGATTTAGAGCGCATAATAAATACCAATAAGAAGCACCACTCCAATCATTTTCAATTTTGAATTTTCCGAGATCATATTCACCTTGGGGTACTACAATCAGATTTTTATCAAACTTTACTTCAACGCCGGCCGATTTCATTATAGATGCGGTCATATTCAAATATGGGAGAGATGATATTCTATTTTTCAATAACAATTGAAGTCCGCCGTCAATTGTAGGAGCAATCATCATTAATGAAGAAATAAACTGTGAACTAATATTCGCATCTATTTCAATTTCTTTTCTTCTTAATTTTTGACCTGTTATTAAGATCGGGGGGAAACCCTCTTTTTCCTGATACTTAATATTGGCTCCTAAAGATTTCAAACACTCGACAAGAATTCCAATGGGGCGAGTTTTCATTCTTTTGCTCCCTGTCAACAACCACCTTCCTGGCTTTATCGAAAGTAAAGAAACTAAAAAGCGAAAAGTTGTTCCGGCATCCTTAATATCAATGACTGAATTTTCAAATTTCAATGCTGAAATCAACGATTGAGTATCAGTTGAAGTAGAAAGATTTTCTATTTCAAAACTCTTTCCAGCTAGTGCTTCAATAATTAGAATACGGTTAGAAATACTTTTTGAAGGAGCTAACGCTATCTCTCCATTTTTTACACCATCCGGAAAATAAATATTGATCAACATTTATTCATTTATAATACTTGAAGTAAAATCAAGAGCCTCTTGAATTAGTTGTTCATCGGGAAAAAACATTCCAGCGCCATTTCCTATATCTTGTAAAAGGTAAAATCCTATTTTTCCATTCTCATTCTTTTTATCGCTGTATAAAAAGGTATTGAAGCCTTCTTCGTTTATCGAAATAAACGAACTTCCAAAATGATAAATAATAAAATTAATAATAGCTTCTAATTTTTCTGCAGGAAATCCTGCCAATTTAGAAGAGAGAAACAATTCGCCAATCATTCCAAGAGCCACTGCATGCCCATGAAGGAGTCTCCTTTTTCCATTCTTCAATGACGAACTTTCATAAGCATGACCAAATGTATGTCCGAAGTTCAAGATTTTTCGCTGTCCCGTTTCTTTAAAATCGGCTTGCGTAATACTCAATTTAATTTCAACACTTCGATGGATGATACTGATAAGATTTTCCATCGAAGAAAAATCTTTGATAGAAGAAATAGTCCGCCAATATTTCTCATCGGCAATTAATGAATGCTTAATTACTTCTGCAAAACCAGAACGAAATTCTTCTTCATCGAGCGTACTCAAAAATTCTTCATCTATGAAAACTGCTTTAGGCGCAGAGAAAGTTCCAATAACATTTTTTATCTGTTCTATGTTCACTCCAGTTTTACCACCTATAGCAGCATCCACCATTCCTAACAATGTTGTTGGAACATTGATAAAATCTATTCCTCTTTTGTAAATCGAAGCGGCAAAACCTCCGATATCAGTTACAACACCACCACCTAAATTTATTAATAACGTTTTCCTATCTGCTCCTTCCGACATTAACGATTGACAAACATCGCTGACGGTATCGAAATTTTTCCCGACTTCTCCATTGTCGATAATCATTAAGCCTGCACTTTCTAATTCGGAATATTCTATAAAATAAGGCAGACATTGTTTCTCGGTGATGGCATCGCACAAAACAAAAACAGAAGTGTATTTATTTTGTAAAACTATCCGCTGGATTTCAGAGAGTGATTGTTTTCCAAAAAATACTGAATAATCAGCCGTTTTCAATTTCATAGTTCAATAAATTATCTTTCCTTTCAATCAATTTGAAGTTTTAGTCTTCATCTCTTTCATAACTTCTGTCTGCTGACGAATAGATTCTTCATGAATTAATTCGTAAAATCTAAAGATAAAATCTAGGCTTAGCTCTTTTAGTTTCGCAGATTGTGATCTTGATTTCAATATTTCGTTCCATCGTTCTACCTGCAAAATCGTCATGTTGTTTTCTTTTTTATAATGACCAATTTCTCGTGCAACGCTCATTCGTTCGGCCATCAAAATTAAAATACGTTCGTCAATTAAATCAATTTTATCACGCAGCTCTTCTAATAAGTTTAAAAAGATAACATCATCGACAGATGCTTTCCTTACGATCAAATCATTTAATATTTCTTTTAATTGAAACGGTGTTAATTGTTGCTCTCTATCACTCAATGCTTGTTCAGGATGAATGTGAGTTTCAATCATAAGTCCGTCATAGTTCAGATCAAGAGCATTTTGCGAGAGCTGGGAAATTAAAGAACTTACTCCCGCGATATGACTTGGATCGCAAATGAGAGGAAGGTTCGGAAATCGTCTTCGCAATTCAATAGGGATTTCCCACTTTGGTGCATTCCGATATTTGCTTTCTCCAAAGACAGAAAAGCCTCTATGGATGGCCATCAATTTCGAAATACCAGAACGATTCAATCTTTCAAAAGCACCAATCCATAATTCTAATTCGGGATTGATTGGGTTTTTTACCATCACTGGAATGTCAACGCCTTTTAATGAATCGGCAATCTCTTGAACTAAAAAAGGATTGACAGTTGTTCTTGCCCCAATCCATAAGACGTCAATATTTTCCTTTAGGGCTTGTTCAACATGCTTTGGGTTGGCTACTTCAACAGTGACAGGAAGATTGTATTTCAGTCCAGCTTGTTTCAACCAACGCAAGCCTTCATTTCCGATTCCTTGAAATGAATCAGGACGAGTTCTTGGTTTCCAAATTCCTCCTCTTAGTAACTGAATATTTAACTTAGAAAGTTCAAAAGCTGTATTCGAAATTTGTTCCTCTGATTCAACTCCACACGGACCTGCGATGATAATTGGTCTCTCTAATTTGAAAGGCCAATTTTCTAAGGAAGTTGAATCAATAATTGTTGGTGCCATATAATGTCAAAGATAGGGCTAAATCTTAACTGAATAACAAGCAATTTTTTGCAGAAGTTTATTTTGATATCGAATTATGAATTCATTAGGATTGAGTAAACAATATTGCTATGAAACTGTTGCTCAATATATAATATTTATTAAACCTGATGATAGCCACCATCATGCAACTTAAATAATTTTAATTTTCATATCACATTCCACAAATTCTCACTTGAGTTTTTCGAGCTTATTCATTAGGTTTGCAGCCGTAATATGAAAGACCACCTGATTTCCTTTGACGATACCCAAATCGCTTTCAGCTCTAAATCTGATGCTGATTTAAATCGTGCGTTTTGGCTTTTCAAAATCATTAGCATCCATTCGCTCGTACAAATTAGTCCACCATTTGTCAATTTTGCACTGTGGGCCAAACTTCCAATTAAAGGGCTTATTCGTTCAACAATCTTCAAACATTTTTGTGGTGGTGAAAATATTGAAGAATGTAAAAACACTATTGATCAGTTAGGAAAATATAATATTGGGACTATACTTGATTATTCTGTTGAAGGCAAAGAGTCGGAAGAAGATTTTGATGCTGCCTTAATTGAAACGATAGCCACGATAACTCGTGCGAAAAATGATGAGCATATTCCATTTTCTGTTTTTAAACCAACGGGATTTGCTAGATTTTCTTTATTAGAAAAAAGAAACGAAGGACTTGAATTATCGATAGTCGAAAAAGAAGAATATTTTAAATTTTTAAATCGGATTGAAAAAATTTGTCAGGCGGGATTCGATTCAGGTGTTCCTATTTTCATTGATGCTGAAGAAAGTTGGATCCAAAATGTAATTGATGAGGTTGCTCGTTCAATGATGCAAAAATTTAACAAGGAAAAAGTTATAATCTTTAACACCTTGCAAATGTACCGAACAGACCGCTTAAATTATTTGAGAGAAAGTATTGCGCATTCGAAATCATTTGGATATAAATCGGGATTTAAAATTGTTCGTGGTGCTTATATGGAGAAAGAAAGAGCACGAGCAAAAAAAGGAAATTACATCTCCCCTATTCAACCGGATAAAAATTCTACTGACAGAGATTACAATACCGCTCTTAAAATATGTTTGGACAATCTTGAAAACCTTGCTGTGATTTGTGGAACACACAATGAGCAAAGTAATTTGAATTTGGTTGAGTGGATGAATGAAAAAAACATTTCAGAGAACCATCCTCACATTTGGTTTTCTCAACTTTATGGAATGAGTGATCATATTAGTTTTAATTTAGCTAGTAAAGGTTACAACGTTTGCAAATATGTACCTTATGGTCCAGTGACTGGAGTCTTACCTTATCTCATTCGAAGAGCGCAAGAAAACACATCAGTAGCAGGACAAACCGGCAGAGAACTTTCGTTGATTATACAAGAAAAGAAGCGAAGGAAATTAAAGAATTAAAAAATTAAATCATCCACAAGTTTTACTTCTACAATAAATAATGGTACAATGAATTGATTTTACTTTTTGATTAAAAAAATTTTACCAAACAATGATATCTTTTTTTACATTCTCGCTGCTCTTAATAAATCTAAATCTTTATATGGAAGTCTACATGTTTCTGCAACGTATCTATTCGTTATCGATCCATTGTACATATACACTCCATTACGAACGGACTGATCTTTCCACATCACTTCATCAATTCCGCCTTCTTCTGCTGCGGCTAATAATATTTGAGTAAAAATGTTGCTCAATGCCGTTGACGCTGTTCTGCTAACGCGTGATGCAATATTTGGAACACAATAATGAACTACTCCATACTTTTTAAAAACAGGTTGCAAATGGTTGGTCACTTCTGAAGTTTCGAAACATCCTCCTTGATCAATGCTTACATCGACAATAACAGAACCGACACGCATTTCAGAAACCATCTCTTCTGTAACTACGATTGGAGTTCTACCTTCACTAGCTCTTAGCGCACCAATAGCTACATCGGCAGATTTCAATTCACGCAGCAATATATTTGGGACAAGCATAGAAGTAAATACTCTTCGACCTAATCTATTTTGCAATCTCCTTAAGCGATGGATAGAATTATCAAACACCTTAACCATTGCACCTAATCCTAAAGCCGCTCTGGCTGCATACTCACCAACAGTTCCAGCACCAATAATTACGACTACCGATGGCGGAATACCAGCAACGCCTCCTAACAACTCGCCTTTACCATTGAATGCATTACTTAAATATTCAGCAGCAATTAAGATACTAGAATTCCCTACTATTTCACTCATGGCTTGGATGATTGGATAGACACCTGTTTCGTCATGAATAAACTCGTAACCTATACCATTAATTTTTTTTGCAGAAAGTGCTTTGATGTAATCTACATTTTGCATACTCATCTGAAGAATGGAGATCAACGTTTGTCGAGTCTTCATAAATTCTATCTCTTCAATTGAAGGAGGAGCTACTTTTAAAATGATATCCGCCTTATAAACTTCGTCAGAGGAATAAGCAATTTGAGCACCTGCTTCGCTGAAGTCGGAGTCTTGAATTTTAGATGCAGCACCAGCGCCAGTTTCAACCAAAATTTCATGGCCGTTGTTTACGAGCAAAGAAATTGATTCGGGAATCAAAGGCACACGGTTTTCTTGAAACGATGTTTCTTTGGGAATGCCAATGTATAATTGCTTATGCTTCTTGCGAACTTCAAGCAATGCTTCTTTTGGCATCAGTGCTGCAGATGCAGCGAGCGATGCACTTATTTTGCTGTCAATCATGAGAAAATGTGATCTTTCTTTTTCCGTCTATTTCAACCATGGTTACTTCAACCAATTGTTCAGGCAATAAATTTAAAATTTTTTCCGGCCATTCAATCAAACAAATTCCGTTTCCATAAAAATATTCTTCACAACCAATGTCAACTGCTTCTTTCTCGGAGTTTATCCTATAAAAATCGAAATGATAGACTAAATCACCATTTTGACACAAATATTCATTGACCAAAGAAAAAGTTGGGCTGCTCACATTCTGTATAACTTCTAACTTATGACAAATAGCTCTTATAAAAGTAGTCTTTCCCGCGCCCATTTCTCCTTTAAAAATCCATACCTTTTGTTGACCTGCAAATGCAATAAGCTCGATGGCTAGTTCTTCTAATTCTTGTTCTGAATATATAAGATAATCCTGAAATGCTTTCATTTAAAATGATCGATTGAAATTTTATTATCGCAAAAGAAAAATTCTTCAGTTTGATTATTGGATGCAACAATAATTGTTCTAGTCATGGCGTAATCCCGAATCATCTTTTGGTACCATTCAATTACATTGCTATCTAAATTACTGCAAGGCTCATCCAATAAAAGCAACGATGTATCGGAAAGAATTGCCAATGTTAATTTTAAGCGTTGCTTCATTCCACTAGAGAAAAACCGAATAACTTTGTTGGCTTCTTTTTCAAGGCCAGAAATCTGGATGACATCCTTTTCCGATAATCCATGAACGATTTTTTTGAATTTAAAATGGAAGCTAATGATTTCTTGTAATGTAAATTCTTCTATCAATTCCAAATAAGGAGCAGCGAGCGATATGTTTTTATAGACTTCTTCGATTTCAATTTGCTTATCATCTAAATAAAAATCAACTGTGCCTTCATTCAGCGCAACGGCACTTGAAAGAACTTGCAAGAGTGTGGATTTACCTGAGCCATTCGGTCCAAGAATAACCCATTTAGATCCTTTCGCCAGAGTCAAATCAACTTTTCTGAAGATCCACTCTCTGAGATATTTTTTGCCGGCGTTATTTAATTTGATTTCCAAAACTGAAAACTAGTCTTCATCGTGAGTATAACCTTTCATGATCCCCCGAGATGAACTCTTGACAAAATCTAAAACAATATTCCTTTCTTCACTTTCTACAATCTCATTTTGTAGTTCTTCTATTGCATGAGAATTACTCAATCCTTTCACAAATAAAATTCGATAAATATTTTGAATCTCTGCAATCTTTTCATTTGAAAAACCTCTTCTTCTTAATCCCACAGCATTAATTCCTACGTATGAAAGTGGTTCATGTGCAGCTTTCACATAAGGTGGGACATCTTTTCTAACCAATGAACCTCCGCTAATCATGACATGAGATCCTATTCTTACAAATTGATGGATGGCCGATAGTCCACCTATAATAGCAAAGTCCTCTATAGTAATATGACCTGCCAGTGTAGCACCATTTGCTAAAATGCAGTGGTTGCCAACAATGCAATCATGTGCAATATGAACATACGCCATAAGTAAATTATCTGAGCCGATTACTGTTTTCCCTAATGCTTTAGTTCCTCTATTAATGGTTACATATTCTCTAACAACAGTGTTGTCGCCAATTTCTGCTGTTGTTTCTTCTCCTGAAAATTTTAAATCTTGTGGCACTGCAGCAATAACTGCTCCTGGAAATATTTTACAATTTTTACCTATTCTCGCTCCAGGAAAAATAGTGACATTACTTCCAATCCATGTTCCATCTCCAATTACAACGTTATGGTGTATCATGGTAAAAGGATCGATTGAAACATTTTTTCCGATCACCGCATCAGGATGGATGCTTACTAAATTGTTCATATATGCTTGATCGAATTACTTTTTATCGCGCCGAACGATCTGCGCCATCATTTCTGATTCCATCACTACTTTATTTCCTACAAAAGCTTTTCCTTTCATGTGACAAATCCCTCTTCGTATCGGAGAAATTAATTCCAAATGAAAAATTAATGTATCACCAGGAACTACCATATCTCTGAATTTGGTATTGTCCACTTTCATAAAGTAAGTGAGATAATTTTCAGGATCAGGAACTGTATTCAAAACTAATATTCCACCCACTTGTGCCATCGCTTCAATTTGAATGACTCCAGGAAAAACTGGAAACCCAGGAAAATGACCTGGAAAAAACCATTCATTCATCGTCACATTTTTTACCCCTACAACATGCTTATCAGTTAACTCAATAATTTTATCGATAAATAAAAACGGCGGGCGATGTGGGAGAAATTTCATGATTCCGTTTACATCTAACAAAGGTTTGATAGCAGGATCATATTTAGGAGCGCGCTCTTTAAAACGATCTCGCTTCATCAAATCTTTTATCTTGCGCGCAAACTCTACGTTAGCAACATGTCCTGGGCGAGCAGCGAGGATGTGACCTTTCAACGGTGCTCCAACCAAAGCGAGATCACCAACAATATCTAACAACTTATGACGAGCGGGTTCATTTTGAAAACGCAACTTCACATTGTTTAAAAATCCTCGCTCTGCAGTTACTTTTTCTTTATTGAAAACTTTTGCAAGATGGGCTAACTTTTCTGGTGATACAGGTTTGTCAACAACAACTATTGCATTATTAATATCGCCTCCTTTAATCAGATTATGCTCAAGTAACATTTCAAGCTCATGTAGAAAACAAAATGTTCTGCTATCACTTATTTCATTTTTAAATTCTCCGATGTTGTATAAGATGGCGTGTTGAGTTCCTAATAAATCACTGTTATAATCAACCATCACCGTAATTCTAAAATCCTCACTGGGAACAGCTAACATTTCTGTTTTCCTTTTGGGATCTTCGTAGGAAATATTTTCACTCAAATAATAATAAACCCTTTCTTCTTTCTGATTTATTTTCCCAACTTTTTCTAGTAGATCCATAAATGGTTTTGAACTGCCATCCATAATTGGAACTTCTGGTCCATCAATTTCCATCAACACATTGTCAATTTCCATTCCGGCTAAAGCAGCAAGGACGTGTTCGATGGTACTTACTTTCGCGCCATTTTTACTTATGGTAGTCCCTCGATCTGTATCAGTAACATTATCAACGTCGGCTTCAACAACAGGTTGACCTGGCATATCGATTCTTTTGAAAATATAACCATGATTTTCAGGAGCAGGTTTAAAGGTTAAAGTAACGTTTGCTCCAGTATGCAAACCAACTCCAGAGACAGACACCTCATGATTCAAGGTGGTTTGCCAGATAATTTCAGGTAGGGCCGTTGAAGATTCAGGTTTCAAAGGTTCTACAAGAATTTGATTTTCAGCCATATTGTTAAGTAATTAGAGAGAAAATGTCGTTGAAGTACGATTCAAAAGTTTTCAAAAATAAACCTAATTCTCAAAAAGACGGCATTTTTGAGAAGGAAAAAATAAGATTTTATGAACCTCGCCTTTAATGTTCAAAAAACGACACCTAATGAGCCTTGATAGTACTTTAAAAATTTAATTTTTCTGCAAAAAATTACTTGATAGACATTTTAATTATCCCAAAATTGTACTTGTCAATTAAGACGGTATCTGCTTCAATTCTGCAATAATTTGTTCTAGCTCTTTGATTTTTTTTTCAAGCGCAGGAAGTTTTCTGAAAACGACATAACTTCTTTTGTAATCACCAATTCCAAAAGCAGGCGACCCTTGTAATATCTCACCTTCATTAGTTATGCTCGACCCTATTCCAGATTGAGCAGCAATTTTTACCTTATCTGCAATTGTGATGTGGCCAACAATTCCGACTTGTCCGCCTATCATACAATCTTTACCTATTTTGGTTGATCCTGCTACGCCTGTTTGTGCAGCGATCACAGTGTTCTCTCCTATTTCAACATTGTGGGCAATTTGAATTAGGTTGTCCAGCTTTACTCCTTTATGAATAATTGTTGAACCCAATGTTGCTCGATCAATTGTCGTGTTCGCTCCTATTTCAACATGATCTTCAATTATTACATTTCCAATTTGAGCGACTTTCTTATAATGATTTTCAGAATTCGGAGTAAATCCAAAGCCGTCAGCTCCGATGACAGCACCAGTATGAATTGTGCAATGGCTACCAATTATACAATCAGAATAAATTTTCACTCCTGCAAAAAGAGTTGTGTTATCTCCGATGATTGCATTATCTCCAATATAAGCATTTGGATAAACCTTTACGTTATTTCCGAGTGTTACATTGTTGCCAATGTACGCAAAAGCACCTATGTAGATGTCCACACCTATTTTAGCAGATTGTGAAATATAACTTGGTTGTTCGATGCCTTTTTTGTTCAATTGAATTTGATTGTATATTTCGAGCAATTGAACAAAACTCTGATAGGCATTCTCAACTCTGATTATAGTTGATTCAATTTTATGTTCGATAACAAAATCGTTGTTGACGATAATAACAGAAGCATTAGTAGTATAAATATAGGGAGCATATTTTGGATTCGCTAAAAAAGTGAGACCACCAATTGAACCTGTCTCAATCTTATCGAGACGATTCACTCTAACGGTTTCATCTCCTTCAACTTTTCCTTGTAATAGGTCACTTATTTGCTTGGCTGTAAACTCCATATCTCGTTATTTTTCAAGGTACAAATGTATATATTTTGCAATACAAGTCAAAGACTTTTGAAGTCTTATATTTGAGGAAAACATAGGTAATATTTCTCAACCGGTTCACTCAATGCTTTTATGTTCAAAGTATCAGCGGCTTCTGCAATATCACATACACTTCCATCTTTATAAAGGATATGAATTTTATCTACTTGAGAATAATAAGCATTGTTCTCAAGTCTTCCTTCTAAAAAATAATATTCAATTTCAGATTCGCTCAATTCAAACTTTGAAGCAATTTCTTTTTTCATCTCTAAGACTTTCACCTGATCAAATGGTTTATTTTGTAAAACAATTTTAAAAAGCTTACGATTAATCATCCGCTTACAAAGATCACTTAATATATGATCATCAGAAGTAGACCATACTTTAATTGATGTTCCAATATCGCTATCGTCTAATTGAGCAAAAAGTGCTAGAAGAGTTGGATCTTCAATAAAATTTAATTTAGTTACATCATGTTCAAGAAAATATCCGAAAGCTGGTGGAGCAAAAAGTTTATTCCCAGCTTTCACCAATTGTTTTGCTCTTTTTAAAATATTAATTAATAATGTTTCGGCACTCACAACTGTTTTGTGTAAGTAAACCTGCCAATACATTAGCCTTCTTGCGACAATAAATTTTTCAATACTATAAATCCCTTTTACTTCCACTGCCAATTGATCGTTATGAACGTTTAGCATTTTTATTATTCGCTCACTTGATATTACTCCTTCTGATACTCCAGTGAAGAAGCTATCGCGATTCAAATAATCTAATCGGTCCATGTCGAGTTGACTACTAACCAACTGATGAAGAAATTTTTTTTCGTACTTATTATTAAAAATGGATATTGCAAGACTCAGTTTACCATTAAATTCTTTGTTCAAATAATCCATCATAAGTTCAGAAATTTCTTCATGATGAATGGATCGAACTATTGAATCTTCAAGTGCGTGACTGTAAGGTCCATGACCGATATCGTGTAAGAGAATGGCTATTGTGACCGACTCACTTTCCTGTTCAGAAATAGAATGGCCTTTGCTTCTTAAAACTTCTATCGCCTGAGTCATCAAATACATAGAACCAAGGGCATGATGAAATCGAGTGTGATGAGCACCTGGATAAACTAAATGAGTCATTCCTAATTGACGGATCCTTCTCATCCTCTGAAAAAAAGGATGCTCGATTAATTGAAATATCAATTCTGAAGGAAATTGAATAAATCCATAAACTGGATCGTTCACAATTTTTAAATGTCCCGACATAGATTTCATCTGCCAAATATCTGAATTCTATTCGTAAACATCACTATAGTTGAAGTAGAGATTCTTCACTCAACTCTCAAGTGCATGTCGCAACTCATCCTTTATCTTTTTGTTCAATATATGATAGTCGTTTCCGTTGAGAGAATAATTCCTTTGATAAAAAAATCTTAAACCATCTAAAAAATAGAGTATGAATCGAAACAACTTTGCTAACTTTGAAAGCAATAAAAAAAGCATTGTAGAAACGGAACTTATGGATAAAATTAGCATACTTTGGGCAGATGATGAAATAGATTTATTAAAACCACATATATTATTTTTAACTGAGAAAGGTTATGAAGTCTCTACTGCGAATAACGGAGATGGAGCAATTGAACAATTCAAGGCAAAAGATTTCGATATTGTTTTTCTCGATGAAAATATGCCAGGTATTTCTGGAATTGAAACGCTCTCACGATTGAAAGCACTCAAACCACAAATTCCAGTGGTCATGATTACCAAGAGCGAAGAAGAGCATATCATGGAGCAAGCTATCGGTAGTAAAATTGCCGATTACCTTATTAAGCCTGTTAATCCTAACCAAATTTTGCTCTCGTTGAAAAAAAATTTAGAGAACAGGAGATTAATTAGTGAGAAGACGGCGCTGGATTACCAGCAAGAATTTAGAAATTTAGGAATGACATTGAGTGACAAATTAAATTGGAAAGAATGGTCAGAAGTTTATAGACGATTAGTTTATTGGGAACTTGAATTGAAAAAATCTTCGGATGAGAGTATGTATGAAATTTTGACTTCACAAAAGAGTGAAGCAAATAACCTCTTTTCTAAATTTATTGAAAACAATTATATCAATTGGTTGAAAAGTCCAGATGGCGCTACTACTCCAATTATGTCTCATCAATTAATGAAGAAAAAAATAATTCCCGCTATTGAATCTTCCTCTGATCCTGTTTTCATGATTCTAATTGACAACCTGAGATATGACCAATGGAGAGTTATTGAGCCTTTAATCTCGGAACTTTTTAGAATCCAGGAAGAAGAAGTTTATTTGAGTATTCTTCCAACTGCAACTCAATATGCCCGAAATGCCATCTTCGCAGGACTGATGCCTCTTGAAATCGAAACGCGCTTTCCAAATCTTTGGCTTAATGACGAAGAAGAAGGTGGAAAAAATTTACACGAAGAATCTTTTCTCCAAGACACCATAAAAAGATTTAGAAAAGATTGGAAAACAAGTTATGTGAAAATTACCAACTACAGTGGAGGAAAAGATTTAGTTGATAACGTCCCTAATTTGATGCAGAATAAATTCAATGTGATTGTATATAATTTTGTGGATATGCTTTCTCATGCTCGAACTGAAATGGAAATGATTAGAGAATTGGCAGACGATGAAGCGGCTTATCGCTCTCTGACTTTATCTTGGTTTGAGCATTCACCATTATTTGAAGCAATTAAAAGAATTGCTGAGAAAAAAGTAAAACTCATTATCACTACTGATCATGGAACAATTCGAGTGAAGGAACCATCAAAATTAGTTGGAGATAGAAATGTAAATACGAACTTGAGATACAAGCAAGGAAAGAATATGAATTACGAAAAGAGAGATGTTTTTGAAGTTAAAAACCCTGCGGACGCTATGCTCCCGCGCCAGCATCTTTCTCAGACTTTTGTTTTTGCAAAGCAAGATAAATTCTTTGCTTATCCTAACAACTACAATTACTACGTGACCTATTATAAAAATACACTACAGCATGGCGGAATATCATTAGAGGAAATGGTAATACCATTTGCAATACTTACCACCAAGTAACCGGACCAACTCCTCCCTTAAATTATTTCAAATCTTAAATTCGTTACATTTAAAATCCATCTATAATAACAGCCAATTGAGATGTTTAAATTTTAG
>JANLRG010000280.1:0-1026 GCA_031361545.1 Bacteroidota bacterium | reverse complement strand
TTATTATCGCAATCTCCAAACTTATCATTGAATAGTATTAAAAACCTACTTCAGACATCATCTGATAATCAAGGCCAACTAGGTTTTAACCCCCAAACCGGAAGACTGAATATCAATCAATTATTGTTAAATAATAATCCGGCATTAATAACTGAAACACGAACAATAACTGAAATACGAACAATAACTGAAAATCCTTTACCTCATCCATTAAATGAAAGAAATATGAATCCTGAAGAAAAAAAATTCCTATTATTCCAATTTATCTTGGTCAATCATCTAAAAGCTAAATTAGAGAGCAAGTTGCAAGATTTAGGCGTAGGCGACATTCTCAGTTTAACAGAACGGATAATTAGCGATGAATCGCCTGAAGTCGAATTGATTGAACAAATTGAAATGACTGAAAAATTATTATGGATTTATAGAGATGTTGCAGAAATGTTTTCAATAATTGATAACCCCGATAACTGCCCCAGTGGTTACTATGTCTGTACTGTCAATGGGCTAACAACATGCTGTCCAACTCCTGAAGTTATGCTATTAGCTAATGAGCCTGAGAATGAAGAAGTAGAACCTATAAATATTAGTGATTTGTTAAAGAACAATGTATTTTTATATTGGAATTGTGACATATCCGTTTATCACACCATTAACCCTAATATGGAGAGTAAAAAGGTGCTGGTGGAAGAAATCTTTTTAAGACCAAAATCCGGTATAAAAATATTAGATTTGAATGATATAGATGATATTAATGTAAATAATATAAAAACTATTCATTTTGGCACACCGTACGATATATTCATTGATTTATAAGATTGTTCTCTTTCTTTCATTTAGTTGCCTCAGCCCAAAAGCTTATAGCCAATTAAATTTGAAAGACAGCATGACTATAAAAGCCTTATCTGACTCTATAGTTCAACATGAATTTATAGATCCGGATAAGGCTTTGTCTTTTGTGAAAAAGAAAATGGAGTTTTGCCTTGCCATAAAAAGCACAAGGCATTATTTGAATACCTGGGCTGAAAA
>JANLRG010000125.1:0-2363 GCA_031361545.1 Bacteroidota bacterium | reverse complement strand
TAAAAAATAAGGCTCAAGTGGCGTACGCTGCTTGAGCCTATTTTTATGCATTTTTTCAAATAAAAAACTTAACTTTGTAAGAAAAATAAAGATGACACTTGTAATTGAAGGTAAAAAAGTTCGGATTTCAAAAACAAAATTGCTCACTTACGAGGATTATAAGCGGCTTACTCCGCCCGATAACGGTAATTATGAACTACACCAAGGAAAACTTGTATTTATGGCATCACCATTAGCTCCCCACCAAATTGTAAGTGACAACTTACATACTTATATCAGTTATTTCGTAAAACAAAATAAGCTTGGCAGATTGCTTGCCGCACCAATGGATGTGCGTTTTACACCACACGACATCGTGCAGCCTGATTTATTGTTTATTAGTCAAGAACGGATATCTATTATTCAAAAAATAATAGAGGGCGCACCCGATTTGGTTGTTGAAATTAAATCGTCGAGCAATACTTCGGCTGAATTGAAGTTCAAAAAATATTTATATGAAATGGGTGGCGTGCGAGAATATTGGCTGGTAAATATTGAAGCAAAAACTATCAGGCAGTATGAATTAATAGACGAAGAGCTTCAATTACAAAGAGTTCTTAAAATAACAGACGCCTTGCGCTCAAGTGTTTTGCCTAATTTTGAAATGCAGATGGCGAGTGTATTTGAGTAATTTAAAATGGTCAAAGAATAATTGAAAACGGACAATTCGCATATAGTGAATTGTCCGTTTTCAGTTATTTAAAGGAAAATACTGAGGGGGGTGCATTTATCAACTTTCATTAGGAATATCAATCGTTTGAATGCCGTGTTTGGCTAAATATTGAGCCACATTGACCGTCAAACCTTCCCATATTTCTATATCTCGTTGCCAATCTGCCAAAATCCAATCTTCATTGGGTCGAGCAATTAAAACTCGTTGCGTTTTTGTAAAAAACCAAATCACTTTTTCAACACCACTCGCCAACAGTTTTTGAGTCTTGATTTGCCAAACAATATCGTCTGGTGTATTTGATTCTGACTCAATCTTAACATCTACTTCTATAACCAATTTTGGCGGCACATTGGCATAGTTGGCATTAATATGCTCAGGTGGCAATGTTGCCTTATCGAAAACAGCAACATCGTAAGCTGCTTTATTTTTCTTTGAAAGGTTATTTCCAACTTCATTTGACATCACCCAATACGGTTTGTCTTCAAGTGCATTCCACAGCTTGTTGTAAACGTATCCTACAACAAGTGATTGATAAGTACTGCAAGCCATAATTTCTTCAGGGGTTTTTAATCCATTTAATACATCGCGATAGCCACGATAAAACCAACGATCGCCGTCAATCACTTCTCTAACTAAGTAGTCAGGAACCATAATTTTAGGTGAACCTTTGCTGTGTTTGGATTTTAATTTTTCAGCAGGAATTGATGCCATCTTTCAATTTTTTCAAAAATATGGTTATTTATGGAATTTTACAGGAAAATACTGAGGGGGTGTTTTAAGGTCATTACCTAAACAGGCAGAGTAGGTTTTTTGAAAACATCTTCTACTGCAATAGCGAAATCAGGTAAAATAGGAGATGCTGAACAAATATCCTTTCCACCGCAAATAGTCATTGTTTTACCTTCATAAACATATATCTTTTCAATATGAGGAAATATTAGCCAAACCACTTTGACACCTGCTTCTTTATAATCTTCTAATTTTGAAGCATAATCATATATTTTATCAGTCGGCGAAACCACTTCAATCATAAATTCTGAAATTGGATGCCCTCCATTAGCAGCCTCATACGCTTGTAAGGGATTCAAATAGCACATATCGGGTATGCGAATACGAGTGGCTTTTACTTGGGTATCTTTTTCAGTTTGGAAGCTGCCTTGAATTTTATCAGCGAATAACAATCTGAAAAATAAGACATTGAGATTGTGCGCGATGTGCGCTTGTCGATCATTCATAGATTTGGGGGTTTTCTCAATTATGCCATCAAGCCACTCATATTTAAATCCGTCTTCTCTGTGGCGAAATTTTTTATAGTATGTTTCTTCTGAAATATAACTTGCTTTCCTCCCTTTTGTAGCAGAAGAAGGCATCGTTGGGCTTTCAATAATGGGTAATATAGCAGCAGCCATGTTATTTTTTTTACAAAAATATTGTTTTTTGGTGAAATTTCAAAGTCTTAATTCTAAGGCAAGTTATCAAATTTTTGAATCATATTTGAGGGCTTCGTCATAGTCTGGCATGGTCGTAAGGATAAAAGCTAAAAAGGTGATGGCTAAAATCGCCCAAAGCTCAACCGATACGCCCAACAACTTAAATGGTTCAATGGATGAACGGTTCTGATTTTTAGAGGCGGTTTTAGGTGATTGTTTAG
>JANLRG010000017.1:0-2549 GCA_031361545.1 Bacteroidota bacterium | reverse complement strand
AATTAATAAGTAATAAATAATAGTTTATAAGGTTTAATTGCAAAGTTAAGATTGAAAAGGAAAAAAATAATAAAGAAAAAGGAATTAAGGTTTAGAGAATAGGTGACAGGTAGAATCTAAGAGTCAAAAAGGAAAAAGAAAAAGAGAATAAAATAAAATATGAAAAAAATAATTTTTATGTTGTTATGCCTTTCGATGTATAACACTATCAATGCTGATTGGTTGACGCCGGAATTATTATGGAAATTGGGTCGTGTATCGGATGCTCAATTGTCGCCGGATGGAAATTCAGTTGTTTACAACATTCGAAATTATAATCTTGAAGCAAATAAAGGAAATTCAGACTTGTGGTTGTATGATTTTAAATCGAATACTGCTCATTCAATCTCTGCTGATTCTTCCAATGAAACTATGCCTCGTTGGAGTCGTGATGGAAAGAAAATTTATTTCTTGAATGATAAAGGCAGTAGTCAACTTTGGAGTATGAATTCAAACGGAAGCGAAAAGCAACAAATAAGTAATACAACTTCTGATATTAATTTATATGGCTTTTCGGCTAACGGAAATTCTTTATGGTTAGCTATGGATGTTAAGTTGGATGCTTTTCTTGGAAAAGATAAATACAACGATTTGCCTAAAGCAACAGGCCATGTTTACGATGACTTAATGATGCGTCATTGGGATAGCTGGGCTGATGGAAACTACTCCCACATTTTTTATTCTGAATTATCAAATGGAAAGTTGAAAGGCAATCCAATTGATCTTATGAAGGATGAACATTACGATGCTCCCTTGAAACCTGACGGTGGCGACGAAGAGATTGCAATTAGTCCCGATGGGAAAATGATCGCTTATACTTGTAAAAAAATGTCAAACAAAGATTATGCTTTGACGACTAATTCCGAAATTTATATTTATGATGTTGTATCAGGAAAGACAACCAATGTTTCAGTGGGAAATGACGGCTATGATAAATCGCCAATATTCTCGAATGATGGAAAATCATTAGCATGGATCTCCTGGCAAGAACCGGGAAACGAAGCATCAAAAAAAAGATTAATGCTTTATAATTTTGTGAGTCGTAGTAAACATGATTTGACTATTTCATTTGATTTTGATGTAGAAAGTATTGTGTTTTCAGGAAACGATGCGAAAATTTATTTCATTTCAGATAAAGCAGCAACTGATCAAATTTTTTATTGTGATTTAACTGCCAAGTCTGATATCGATGCTATCAAACAATTGACCGCTGATACAGCAGATTATAATGGCTTCTCTTTATCTACTATAAATGGTAATGATAAATTAATTGCAACTCGAATGTCAATTTCTGAGCCCACTGAAGTTTTCAATATTGATTTAAAGTCGGGAAAATCAACTCAAATAACTTTTACTAACCGTGAGTTACTTTCTCAACTAACTTTAGGTAAAGTTGAAAAACGAATGATCAGAGCCACGGATGGGAAAGACATTTTAACTTGGGTAATTTATCCACCTAATTTCAATCCCAAAAATAAATATCCAACCCTTTTGTATTGTCAAGGTGGACCTCAAAGTACAGTGAGCCAATTTTTTTCATACCGATGGAATTTTCAATTGATGGCAGCAAATCAATATATCGTTGTTGCTCCAAACCGACGTGGACTCCCTGGATTTGGCCAAGCTTGGAACGATGAGATTAGCGGTGATTGGGGCGGACAAGCAATGAAAGACCTATTGAGTTCAATTGATTCTGTTGCGAAGGAACCATTCGTAGATAAAAATCATCTAGGAGCGGTAGGAGCAAGCTTCGGCGGATTCTCAGTTTTCTGGTTAGCAGGAAATCATGCAAGAAGATTTAAATGTTTTATTTCGCATTGTGGAGTTTTTAATTTGGAAAGTATGTTGGCTACTGAAGAATTATTTTTTCATAATCACGAATTTGATGGCGGTTATTGGAGATCTCCTAAGCCTGTGAGTTATGAAAAATTTTCTCCGCACCGTTTTGTAAATAATTGGGATACGCCTATCATGATTATTTCTAATGAAAGAGATTATCGTGTTCCTTATACACAAGGTCTCGAAGCGTATAGCGCAGCAAGAATGAAAAATATTCCAGCTAGATTTTTAAGTTTTCCTGATGAAGGACATTGGGTGTTAAAGCCACAGAACAGTGTGATGTGGCAGCGAGAATTTTTTGATTGGCTAAATAAATATTTAAAATAGACTGAAAGAATGTCAACTAAAATTGTTGAAATTCTCTTTACACCTCCAATTTTATAAATTGAATTAGTAGCATTATATTTTAAAAATAATTCTACTTTTGTTGCCCATGTCTGGAAAGACATGCCCAGGTGGCGAAATTGGCAGACGCACCACTTTGAGGGGGTGGCGGGAAACCGTGCGAGTTCGAATCTCGCCCTGGGCACTTTTAAAATCCTCTACTATAAAATTGAAATTTGTATCCTTTAGGAAATGGATTCGCGGTTTGTTTCGATTTTTTTGATTCTTATTTAAGCTACCTTTTATTTCATTTTTAAAATTGAATAATCATTAGATTATAATGAATG
>JANLRG010000004.1:0-2069 GCA_031361545.1 Bacteroidota bacterium | reverse complement strand
AATTCATTGATGGTTGTTTTCATAAACAATGCCTTACCTGTATGGTTGAAGGCTTTGAAGCCCGCCTGTGTATCAATTTGTTTTAATTTTAAAGCGTATAAATTAATAACTCGCTGTATTTGGGTTAAGGTCTGACGGGCTCTTGGAAGATGTGCATAATAAGCCTTACCCCGATTCGCCACAACAATATCGCAATGATTCAGCTTCTTAATTGCCTCAATCAGCACACTCTCACCGAAAGGAAAATCCCAATCGCTGTACATATACAAAGTTGCAGATCTTGCTTTTTGAAAACCATAACGGACAGCAAACCCTTTACCTTTATTTTCGGCATATTCATGCAAGTGAATAAAATGCAGTTTTATATCGCGTAGCTTATTGAATGTGTGTTCACCATTAGTAGAACCATCATTGACGAAATGAAATTGCCAATCATAAAGTGGTGCTTTTTCTCTGATAAAATAACACGATGCTAAGGTTAGTATTTCCCAATCAGGAGGCGGATTATAAACGGGTAAAATAACGTTTATTGTTACAAGTCTATTCATATATTTGGTTTAGGTAATTTATTGTTATAGCTGAATTTTATTGGATTTATTGACGGTTTGTTGCATTTTGGAATAAGGCTTGACCTCAAATATGAATTGGCGAAGTGCAAAAAATATAAAAGGTAGTAAAAACAAAGGACGAAAAAAATATTGCCTATCCCACTCTCTTAAAATAGACGGTGATAAATCAGTTGGCAAAATAGTAATAATATAGAAACAAATGCAAAAAATAATCGTCCATAATTTATTAGGCTTGCCAAAATGATACAAAATAAGCGAACCTACTACCGCATACAAATATGTAGGCGATTCAGTAGCCCGATTGAAGGCAACAACCCATAACAATAGAAAACTAAAAAAAACAAGGCGATTCTCAATAGTTAATGATTTGCGACGAATAAAAACGGATAGCCAAGATACCAATAATATTGTTATGCCCACACCCATTAAAAACGGCTCTCCCGATTGCCAATGAAGCGTGAATTTCATAAAACCCGCTAAACTTAATGTCTCTACAATGTCGCTACCCCTCAATATGTTCAACCAATCGAGATAGTGTTGACCCAATTCCTGAAAAGTCACAACGCATAAAGGCGAAAGCGATAAAATAATAAAAAATAATAAACTGTAAATAATTGTTTTCCAAGTATTAGGATACAAAAAACACATAATGCCGACAATAGCACCAAATCCCTTAATACAGAAAAGCAACACGCATAGAAAAGCCGCTATTCTAAGGTTGTTTTTTTCAAAACTGAAAAAGGCAAACAACATCAAAGCACAATTCAAAATATTCGGTTGAGCATGACCTATATTTTTTGAAAATTCAAAAATGGCTAATACTAAAAATACCCATAAAAAATTAGCCTTAAAAGGAATTTTAATAACTGCTTGAAAGAATACAACAGTCAAGAAACATAGCCAAAGTACCAAACTTAACTTTTCGGGCATTAAAGCAAAGGGTGCAAAAAGCAAAGAAAAAACTGGATGATAAAAGAAATAGTCAAAATGCTCCGTTGGATAAGCTATATAAAGCGGTTGATGATGAATCAGATGAAAAAAGGAATAACGAAAAACGTGAAAATTATTACTTCCCCACGGGTTGAGTATAATAAGTTGAATCCATTTAACACAAGCCATCAAGCCATAAACAAATCCAAAGAAGCGTAATTTATGATGATCAGAAGACCACCATAATTTTAGTTTGTCCATTTAAAGTTGAATATCATAATTGAATAAAATAGAAGTAAACAAAGCACAATGGAGCTTGTGATGCAAATATACTCAAAACAACGAGAATGTTATATGTCTATTTTCTTCAAATATAAAATTCAGATTCTCAGTGCGAGCAGTGCTGTTTTCATGGAAAGATTGGTGGGTTGTTTAAGGAACATACTGCGATTCGGGTGTTACTTTATAACTGATAAACGCTTCGGCTTGCATCGTCGCCCATATTTCCAAAAGCACCCCCTCAGTATTGGCGGCTTCTATTTGCTCTATAAAATGTTGATTGGCTTTATA
>JANLRG010000921.1:0-2607 GCA_031361545.1 Bacteroidota bacterium | reverse complement strand
GCGGATAAAGAT
Organism: Bacteroidota bacterium; assembly: GCA_031361545.1. Taxonomy (GTDB): domain Bacteria; phylum Bacteroidota; class Bacteroidia; order AKYH767-A; family 2013-40CM-41-45; genus JADKIH01. The sequence goes on along the minus strand of JANLRG010000921.1, from coordinate 2,595 downwards.
GGTGATTTAGATTTAATGGTCGGTTCTGGTGGTTACAATACAGATTATTTATCCGATAGATTGTATAAAAATGATGGAAAAGGCAATTTTTCCCTTGAAAATAATGCCTTCGGAACAAAGCCGTTCCCTACGGCTTGCGCTGCTGCCGCCGATTTTGATGGCGATGGCGACCAAGACCTCTTCGTTGGGATGCGCCAAATACCGGGCAGTTATGGCAAACCTGCTGGCGGTTTTTTATTAAAAAATGATGGACAAGGGCATTTTACGGGTGCAACATCCGAACTTTGTCCCGAACTCAAATCGCTCGGCATGATTTGCTCGGCTACATGGGCGGATATTGATGGCGATAAAGATGCGGATTTAATCGTCACGGGCGAATGGATACCCCTCAGTATTTTTAGAAATGACGGCTCAAAATTGACCAATATTTCTAAAGAAAGCCATTTAGATAAAACAAACGGCTGGTGGAATGTGGTCAAAGCGGGCGATTTGAATGGCGATGGCTTGGTAGATTTTGTGGTGGGTAATCATGGTTTGAATAGCCGTTTCAAAGCTGATGAGCAGCACCCCCTCAGTATGTACGTCAATGATTTTGATGGAAATGGTTCAACAGAGCCGATTATTTGTAGTTTTAATGGTGAAAAGTCCTACCCGATGGTGTTGCGGCAGGATTTGGTTTCTCAAATGCCAATTTTAAAAAAGAAATATCTATATTTTAAAAACTATAAAGAACAGACGATAAACGATATTTTTACACCCGAGAAACTCAAAAATGCTTTGGAATATGCTGCTTTCGATTTGCGAACCTCGGTTTTAATCAATAAAGGCAATGGACAATTTGACATAAAAGCCTTACCAATTGAAGCACAATTAGCCCCTGTTTATGGCTTGGCAATAGACGATTTTGATAAAGACGGTAAAATGGATATACTGTTGGGTGGTAATCTCAGTCGCTCAAAACCCGAAGTGGGCACTTATATGGCGAGCTACGGCTTATTACTGAGGGGGGATGGCAAAGGCGATTTTCAAGCGGTTAAAAACTCAGGTTTTAAAGTATCGGGCGAAATTCGAGATTTGATTATTTTGAAAAAAGGAAAAGAATCATGGGTTTTATCATCTATGAATAATGATAAGATGCGATTATTTAAATATTGATTTCAATTTTAATAAAACATTTTCTGCTTTAATTAACTCATTTGCAATTACTTGTACATTAATGAACAAATATATATTATTGTTGCTTCCAGTTTTATTTAACCTGTCTGCTTGTAAGAAAGGCGATTCTAAGGCTTCGTCCAATACACTTTTTACGAAAATGCCCTCGGATAAAACGGGCATTAAGTTTATCAATAAGCTGGATTACGATAAAGATTTCAACATTTATAAATACCGCAATTTCTACAATGGCGGCGGTGTAGCCATTGGCGATATCAACAATGATGGCTTGCCCGATGTGTATATGTCTTCCAATATGCACCACAACAAATTGTATTTGAATAAAGGCAATTTTCAATTTGAAGATATAACTGAAAAAGCAGGTGTTGCAGGTACAAAATCATGGGCTACGGGCGTAACAATGGCGGACATCAACGGTGATGGCTTACTGGATATTTATGTCTGCAACTCAGGCGATATTAAAGGCGGAACCCGTGAGAATGAGCTGTTTATCAATACAAGTTCCCTCTCTGGGGGGCAGGGGGGCATTGCTTTTGAAGAAAAAGCGCATGAATATGGTTTGGATGATAAAGGACTTTCTACGCACGCAGCATTTTTTGATTATGATAAAGACGGCGATTTGGATTGCTATCTTTTGAATAATTCTTTTAGAGCCATTGGTAGTTTTAATCTTCAAAAAAATTTGAGGAATACAAGGGATTCTCTCGGTGGACATAAGTTATTGCGAAATGATGGCAACCATTTTACGGATGTTTCGGCTCAAGCGGGTATTTATGGCAGCGTTCAAGCATTCGGTTTGGGTGTCATGGTTGGCGATGTGGACAAAGACGGTTGGGAGGATATTTATGTCTGTAATGATTTTTTTGAAAGAGATTATCTTTATATCAATCAAAAAAACGGCACTTTCAAAGAGGATTTCGAAAATCAATTTGGGCATTGTGGAGCGGCTTCAATGGGGGCTGATTTGGCTGATGTGAATAATGACGGACTGCCCGATATTTTCAATACTGAGATGTTGCCTGATAGCAATCGGCGTTTAAAAACCAAAACAACTTTCGATGATTGGAATCGTTATCAAAATTATAAAGCCAATGGTTATTACAATCAATTCACACACAATGCTTTACAGATAAACAACGGTGATAATACATTTAGCGAGACGGCTTTCTCATCAGGCGTCGGAGCTACCGACTGGAGTTGGGGTGCGCTCATGGCGGATTTGGACAATGACGGTTGGAAAGATATTTATGTGACGAACGGTATATTTCAAGAGCTCACGGATCAAGATTTTATTCAATTTATTTCAGATGACAACACCAAAAGGTCTGTCATTTCGAGTGAAGGGGTGGATTGGAAAAAGCTGATTGATGCTATTCCATCCGAAGCTATTCCGAATTATATTTTCAAAAATAATGGTGA
>JANLRG010000898.1:0-2155 GCA_031361545.1 Bacteroidota bacterium | reverse complement strand
ACCAACCTGGTATTTGATTATAAATATGATGACCCGGCAGACCAGAACAAAATCTATTTCCAAATTCACAACGACAAACACTCAATAGCTTACTTGAATTCAATAACGATGCATTGGGTAATAGTTTGATATTGACGACTCATAGTCCTTATATTATTACGTATTTGAGTATAGCCATTCAAGGCGACTATTTGAAAGAGAAACTCAAATCTTCTAAGGATTCATCCTTTTTATTAGACCGATTGGACAAAATAGTACCATTAAAGTCTCTTATTTCTGCTTCAGATGTGGTAGTTTATCAGTTAGACGATGCTGGAAATATTCAAAAGCTACCCAATTATGAAGGTATTCCTTCCGATGATAATTTTTTAAATACCTCACTTGCAGAAGGTAATCAGCTATTTGGTTCACTCTTAGAAATTGAACAAGATTATGAGCGTTGATTTTTTCAAAGCAGATTGTCAGGTTATTACCACTGAACAAAGATTTGGTATTTGTGATGATGCGGATATAAAAGAGAAAACCCCAGCTTACATCAATACAGATGATGAAAGCAAGTGGATAGCCATTGTGTTAAATGATAGCTCAAAGGAAATCATTGTCACAGCCATTGATAATTGTATTGATATGTTCAGAGAAAATGGTGAAATGGATAGCCGTTGTGATGTGATGCTTACTTGTGGTGATAGTCTCATTTTAATTGAATTGAAAAACAAAGTGTCGGATTGGAAATCATCGGGCATAGAGCAAATAGAATCAACCTTAATTAGGCTTATAGAAAATCATGAAGCCTATTATTATTCTTTTAAAAAAAGAAAAGCCTATGTAGCCAATAGAAGGCATCCACGGTTTCAAGTTGTTGAAAATGCCTTAATGAGAAGGTTTTCTACACAATATAAGATATGGCTTGATATACAAGGGACAATAAAAGTGAGTTGATACCCCTCAGTAATTAGCATATTTGAATGATTAAATTTATAAACCATTCAACTCTCATATAGCAAAAACGAACACTCAATGAACGAACTCGACTTACAAGAAAAATACTTAATCAATTTCATTTGCGAACGGGCAGACGGATTGGGCTATAAAGAAGTGCGCGCCAATACGGTATCCCCTCAGTTTTTCATAGCCGAGGATTTAAAAAACTTTATCAGCAATACAGATGCTAATAAAGACAACTATAAAAAGCTACGCCGCAAATTCGACAGCGACAGCGAATTGATGGAGAAATTCATGGAGTTTTTGAACCAACGCATCAAAGAGTCTATGAACATGGCTATTTTCATCAATAACAACAAATCGGTCACATTTGAAGGTGTAAAGCTGCATTTATTCTACCCAAGCGGCAGCGAAAAAGACGAAGATGCATCATTTGAAGAAAACATATTTTCAGTTGTTCAGGAGCTACCCTACAAATACCACTTTGAAGGCAAGCAACGCTATTCATTTCGCCCGGATTTGACTTTTTTTGTGAATGGTATTTTCTTAGGTTATAGTGAACTCAAAAGCAATTACACCAACCAAACCGCCCAAAAACACGGCATTAAGAAAGTCATAAAGGACTATCAAAGCGCAGTGGATGAATACGCCACATTAGCAGCCAGCAATGATGTTAGTAGAACCATTCGCCATAGTTTTTTAAAGATTTTTGAAAAAGCCATCCATATTACGGCTACAGATTTGGGCGAGACATTCATCATCAGAAATATTACAGCGCACTTTGACGATGTAAAAAACGACGACGAGAAATACGAAGAAAAAGTCTCCCAAAATTTCAAAAAATACCCTTTACTCAATCCTGCAAAAAATAAAACTGAACGATTTGAAGAGGTTTTTAGAGCCTTGTACGATAAAAAGATGATAGAAAAGGAAATCCTTTACTATAATTTTATCGAGCGTGAACTCATTAAAAAAGAAGGAAGCCCAACACGAGAATACAAACACAACGATGGTAAACTCATCAGCCCACGCCCTAAACAGAAGTTTGGAACGGATAAAACTATGTCAAAGATTATTGAATTTTTGGAGCATGAGGACGAACCCGATTACCTTACCCATAAACTCCGAGCCGATTTAAAAGCCTACGGAGTGGGTACAGTGCAGATAGAAGAATTAATCGCCAAGCGTTTAAAATACCAGAATAATAAAAACG
>JANLRG010000267.1:0-1778 GCA_031361545.1 Bacteroidota bacterium | reverse complement strand
TGTGGAAGTTGTAGTACAAGTAAGAGCCGAACCATTTCCCGCGTTTACATTTGGAGCAGTTGTGTTTGAAGTAACAGAAACCGAAGAAGATGCAGTACATCCAAATGCCGGAGTAGTAACAGTTAGAGTATATGCTCCGGCAGAAGTAACTGTAGGAGTTGCTGTATTTCCATTCAAAGAAATAGTTCCACCGTTGCTAGCAGTCCATGCAAAAGCTGCACTTGGAGTAGACGATGAACCATTCAATATTGTGGAAGTTGTAGTACAAGTAAGAGCCGAACCATTTCCCGCGTTTACATTTGGAGCAGTTAAGTTTGAAGTAACCAAAGCAACATCAGTTGCAGAGCAACCGCCAGTAGCAGTTGTTACAGTTAGTGTATAGGTACCTGCAGCACTAACTGTAGGTGTAGCAGTGTTTCCGTTATTTAAAATTACTCCGCCATTACTTGCTAACCAAGAGTAAGAAACGCCTGCTGTGGTTGAAGAGCCGTTCAGTTGAACTGTTGAAGCAGAACAGTTAATTATTTTATCAAGGCCGGCATTTGCATTTGGCGTTGTACATGTTGGGATATTAAATGGAACATAAGTTATAGCAACACCACATTGAATGTTTACTTGTGTACCACTCCACAATGCACCATTCAGATTTGACAAACCTGTACTTGCGCCAAAATTAATTGCGGCATACGGAGCATAAACAGTCCCGAACCATTCTGAATTTCTACCGGCTACAGATCCATTCGAAATCTCGAATGCATACGTTCCATTCGACGATGAAGAGCCGGTACCGTGAGTTTCTAAATATACTCGCGATGCATTACCACCATTTACAAAGTCAATATTATTTTTGCCAAGAATTACATCACCATAAACATAAATTTTGATTGTACCCGTCGGATTATTTTGAAAGTCGAAAATAAATTTATTTACGGAGCCACTGTTGCTGATAGACTTGAAAATATATTCACCACAACCACTGAACGTAACATTCTTACCACCGTTTAGAGACATTGCTCTGAATGAGCCTGGAGTAATGGTTGTAGTAGTAGAGATGTTAGAATTTCCATAAGCACCAAACGGAGTGATGGCCGGCATTGAAGGTAGAGTAGGTAAAGTTGGATTACCAATTACCTGATTAGCAGAATTTGGTCCACTGTATGTTGTACCTAGCGGATGCGTGATTGAACCGGAAACAGAGCCGGAAGAAATTACAATGTTTCCTTTCACATCTATATTTCCATTCACTATTGTGTTTGATCCGCCGGTGAGAATTGTTCCGCTGGCATTGCTAGTATTGGCTGCCGATACTTTTCCTGTTAAAGTCCCGTTAGAACCCAAATCAATTTTACTCCCCGAATGAATGTTCGAGTTGATGATTGCATTTGAATTGTTTTTGTAAAGTATGTACGTTCCAATAGAACCTCCGTTAACCGAACTGGCAGTTCCGACAAATACACCATAACCCGGCGTAGATGGATTTGTACATGTTGCATGTGTTCCATTTCCTCCGAAAATTACAAAGTCGGTCATCGGCAGACTTTGACCGAAAATTAAATTAGGAATTAGTAATGTCAAAAAGGCGAAAAGCCAAATTTGTGACACATTGTGTGCTTTAGTAAGGTTGGTTCTCATGGGAAGTAAAATATTAAGAGTTGTTAAGTTCATTTATGTCTCAAATAAAAATAGTTCAAGAGTGGTAGTAACAGTTTGTGATTTGAATAACCAATACAAATAAGTTACTGATGAAAAATAAAATTCAATAAAAATTGTAAGCTTAA
>JANLRG010000843.1:0-1566 GCA_031361545.1 Bacteroidota bacterium | reverse complement strand
GCGGATATTAGCCCCCAATCAACACATAAGCCTCCCGTGCAACTCGTGTCATGGACAAAGCTTCGAGATATAATTTACCTTTTAAAGGATTCAAATCCTTAATAATGACCAAAACCGTATAGAAACCGTGTATATGACCCGACTTGGTTTGGGTTTTTCCCGCCACAGCGACGAGTTCAGGATTCGTTTCATTGACAAATTCTTCAGAATAATCGGGACCCGCCAAAAGGAACAAATGCAAAGGGTGGTCATATAGATACTCAATCGCCAAAAGTATATTTCGCATGACCAGACCCAAAGGCGGTGGTACAATGCCTAAAGCCATTTCAATAGCTAACGCCGCCGTTGTGCCATGCACACCCCCACAAACACCACAGGCTCGACTGCTGATATAAGCGGCATCACGCGGGTCTCTACCTTTCAAGATAATTTCATACCCTCGAAACAGCGTTGCCATAGAGTTTGTGGACAACACTTTTTTGTTTTGCAAATCCACAACACTATGGAACGCCAAAGCACCCGCCACACGGGTGACGGGGTCGTAGTCAATATTTTTGATGAAACCATTTCTGGCTAACAAGCTTTTGAGCTTGTCTTGTTCTTCATCTAATTTTACGACCTTGTATTGATAGGGATTGGCAACGTTCTCTTTGAGCGAGGCATTGCCAGCTTTATCAAATTTAATAGGCAGGTTTTGGAAGCACATATATTTTTATTTAAATTGAATTAAACTAATTTTAATACTTTCGCTATTTGCACCAAGTTATTATCAACAGAGCCGAGTCCGTCATTGAGTTGGCTTAATGCCCCATTGATTGTTCCGAGTTTTCCAGCAAGTGGTTTGGTATCATCCGCTATTTTTTGCAGACCACCCGCTAATTGTTCCAAATAATTACCAGCCCTTCGCAACGCAACGATGATAAGGACAAGATAAATAACCAGTAGCAAAACGACTAATGCGACTATGGCTAATGTTATGACTGTTAAAATATGTAACATATCTTATTGATTTTTTTCAGCTCTGCTTTTTAATGCACCACCTAAGGCGGCTGAATGTTCATTTATATCACCCGCTACACTCAAAATACCTGAAGCCACCTCTATGGTGCTATTCAGTGCTTTAATATGCTCGGTATTGTTGGCAATCCCTACGCCTGCCTCAAGCATTTCACGGAAATAGCGTTCGGTATTGCGCGCAGCCCGTAAGACCTTGTTAAGAAGGCTTACAATGAATGGCAGTACCAAAACGGTAACGACCAAGAGAATTATCCATAAAACATAAAGCGCATCCATATTAATGATGAATTATGAATGATGAATTATGAATGATGAATGATGAATTTTACTGAGGGGGGTAAAATATTCATCATTCATCACTCATCATTTATCATTAATTAAGTAAGGTAATTTTTTTGCTTGAGTGCTGCGTTGATTGACTGCACAAGCGAATTGTCCACAGCTTTTAATCCTTCTGCTACTTGTGTCAGTCCGCCATTTAATTTGGTGACTTCGGTGGGTAAATGTCCCGTTTCTGTTTCAATGGCACGAAGCCCCAGACGCAGTTTT
>JANLRG010000838.1:0-5593 GCA_031361545.1 Bacteroidota bacterium | reverse complement strand
CATATAGTTACGGATAAATTTTAAATCCCATTTGCCTGGTCGGTCTAATTGCTCTTGATCAACATTATCAGAGGCAACCGTAAGGAAAGGAAAGTCGGTTATAAAATTCATCAATAATATTTGTTTGGGCAACATGGGTAGAAAGGGCAGTAGCAAAGAAGCGATAGCCACACTAAACATATTCCCAAAGGTAGAACCAGTGTTGATGAATATATATTTCAATGTATTGGCAAACGTTTTTCTGCCTTCCTGTATACCATCAACCAAAACCATTAAACTCTTTTCCATCAATACAAAATCGGCAGCTTCTCTGGCAACATCAACAGCATTTTCGACTGAAATACCAACATCGGCCGCATTAATTGCTGAAACATCATTAATACCATCTCCAATATAAGCAACAGTAAATGATTTTCGTAACGCCATAATAATTCGTTCTTTTTGTTGCGGTTCAACTTCAGCAAAAATGTGGGTTTGTTTCACTAAATGCTCCATCGCTTCAGTACTTGCATTAAAAACTTCGGATCCGGTTAGGATTTTAGGGTTCTTGATTCCAATTTTCAAGGCAATTGACAAAGCGACATTTTTGTTATCGCCTGTAATTATTTTTAGGCCAACATGTAATTTATTGAGTTCACTAATGGTTTCAATAATTCCATCTTTAATGGGGTCTTCTAATAAAATAAAACCAGCAAATATCATTTGGGTTTCATCACTTTTAGTGATGGTTTCTTTTCCAATATTTTTATAACATATCGCTATTGCCCGAAGTCCATCAATACCAAACTGTTTAAACCTTTTTTCTAATTCAGTTTTATGGAATGCAATATCTTCAATAGTACCATTATCTAATTTTATTTGGTTACAGATTTCAATGATTTGAGTATAGGCTCCTTTTGTAATTAGTACATTTTCATTATCCGTTTTTATGGCAATACTTAATTTTTTGCGAAGAAAGTCATACGGTATTTCTCCGAGTTTCTTTGGCAAAGTAGGCACTGCTATTTTTAATTCCTTCAAAGCATCATCAATTGGATTTGCATAGCCACTTTCAAATGATGCATTCCAAAAAGCATATTGTTTTACTTCTTCATTTTCGGTACCAAATCCATTTAGCAAACCTGTAATTTTAATGACTCCGGTTGTTATGGTTCCGGTTTTGTCAGTACATAATAGGTTTACTTCACCTAAATTTTGAATTGAGGCTAATTTTTTTACAATTACTTTTTTTTCCAACATTCTTTTCGCACCAGCACTCATAGCAATGGTAGTAATGGCAGGCAGTAGTTCGGGGGCCATCCCAACAGCCAATGCTAAAGCAAAAAGTGCCGACTCTATTGGGCTTTTATTATTGACTAAGTTGATAACTAAAATAAAAACAGAAAGCACTAACGTTATTTTCATCAGGAAAAAACCAAAATCCTTGATGCCTTTTTCAAAAGTGGTTTCACTATTTTTTGTAGCACTTTGAACGATACTGCCAAAAATAGTGTTGCTTCCCGTTTGGATGACCAATGCTTTTGCATTTCCACTCACAATATTTGTTCCTTCCCAAAGACAGTTGACTCTTTTAGATAAATCTGTTGTTTCCTCTAATTTGCCTTCTTGTTTTCTTACTGGATAGGATTCTCCGGTAAGACTGGCTTCATTGGCATACAACTCATTGATCTCAATAATCAAACAGTCAGCGGGTATCATATCGCCAGCCTTAAACAAGAGCACATCACCAACAACGATTAGGGTAGCGTTAATTTGCCTTACCTCATTATCTCTGATAACATTGCTTTTTAAGGTAATCATCGATTGGAGTTTTTCTACTACTCTTCCTGCGTTTCTTTCCTGAAAAAAACTTAATAAGCCCGTAGAAAGGACAATAAATAATATTATAAAAACATCTGAAGTATCGCCAAGAAACGCAGAAAGTAATACCGCTCCAATAAGTAAAAGCATTAACGGGCTTTCAAATTGCCCGATAAATAATTTCACATCCTTTTTAAATCGAGAATCATTTTTCTTATGATTTCCGGAATTGCGTAATAGTGTATCTGCTTCTTTTTGAGACAATCCTTTTTCAGAACTAGCCAGTTTTTGAAACCAATAGTTGGTGTCAAATTGCCAAAACTTATTTTCTGTAGAGGTTTGCATAAAGCTTTTGTATTTTTTTTTCCAATTATCTTGAGATAAACTTAGAAGTTAGATTGTCCTAACTTGTCTTCCCTTGGTCTATTTTAATGACAAGTTACTAATTCTTCATCTTCCTGATTTTATCATGATTAAGAATTTTTAATGCACCTCCTTTTTTTTCAATCAATCCTTCATTTTTAAATTCAGTTAGTGTGCGGCTTACCGTTTCAGAAGCAGTGCCTGATAATGCGGCAAGGTCATCCCTGCTGATACTGATACTGTCGGTTTCAGGACTACGTTGTCTAAACAAACGCAAAATAGATTCCGCAATCCTTTTCCTTACAGATTGGTAAGCAAGCTGTAAAAGATAGGCATCTTTATTGCGGATTTCATTAGACATGATTTTAAGAAATTTTCTGGCTATATCAGGATAGAGTCGTAACAATTCATTAAATTGTGTTTTAGGAAAAAAACATAAATAACTGTCTTCTAATGCCGTTGCAGTATCGTCGTAGGGTTTATTGGAAAGGATAATGTTGGTGCCTAAAAAATCTTCTTCCTGATATAAGCCGGTCATAAGTTCACGACCATCTTCCGCCATTTTTATGGTTTTGATTTTTCCCGAAAGTACCAAGTAAATACCTATAGCACTATCTCCTTCATAATGCACCACCTGGTTCTTCTTGAACAGCCTGCTTTTGCGTTCGGCAATGATTTTCTTTAATTCGGTCAAGCCGTCATTTTTAGAAACTAGATTATCCAACTTCTCCAATGATTTGCTGTAAAAATGATGCTGCAAAACTTTTTTCTTTAACCTGATTTCGATGGCACTCAACAGTTCCAGTCTCCCAAATGGTTTGGTTAGATAATCATCGGCACCCATTTCCATTCCTTTGCGTAAATCGAGCCGTTCTGATTTTGATGTGATAAAAATAAATGGGATAGTATTGGTTTGTGGGTTTTTATTGAGTAAGTACAATACACCGTAGCCGTCAAGTTCGGGCATCATGATATCACACAGTATAATATCGGGTAAGTTTTTTGTCGCCATTTCAACACCTTGTTTGCCATTTTTAGCTACAATTACTTCATACTCGGCCAATTCAAGAATTTCAACGATATTGTCCCTTATTTCATTGTTGTCTTCTATTACCAGTATTTTGCTCATTTCGTTGAAAATGTTAGTGTAAATGATGTTCCTTTATCTAGGTTGCTGGTATAGGAAATAGTTCCTTTCATAAGGGCTATATATCGGGCAACAATATTTAAACCAAGTCCGGTTCCCGGAATATTCCCGGTATTGTGTGCTCTGAAAAAAGGCTCAAATAAATGTTGCTGGTCTTCTTCCGGAATTCCTATCCCTTCATCCTTTACGATAATGATGCAATGGGTATCGTTAATTTCGCTAGTAAACCCAATACAACAGGTGTCAGCTGAGTATTTTATGGCATTGGTTATTAAATTAATGATGCTGTTTTTAAGTAAATTCGGGTCGAGATTGATTAGGGTATTAGTCCCAGAATGTGAAAAGTTTATACGCTGTTCTCCCTTTGACAATAATTGCATTTCTTCTGTAATTTCTTTTCCTAATTGCTCTAGGTCAAAACAAGTCACATTAGCCTTAATTCTACCTATTTCTAATTGTTCTGTGTATAAAAAATCATTCAGCACTGTAGTCAGGTTCGTTACGGCATTAATTATCTTGCCAGCATGCTTGGAGATATTGCCATTTTCTAAAGATTCCGCGTATTTCTCAATGAGTGAAGCCGATAAATGTGCTGTGCTTAATGGTGTGCGAAACTCATGCGAAGCCATTGATAAAAATCGGTTTTTTAATTTACTAAGCGTTTTTTCTTTTTCTAGCGTTACGCTCACTTTTTCTTTTGATTTTTCAAGAGCCTTGATGGTATCATTCAGGGTTTTGGTTCGTTGCTCAACAAGTTCTTCCAAATGCGAAGCGTAATTTTTTAACCGCTCCTCATCTATTTTTTGTTGGGTAAGGTCATGTATAAATCCGGCGTATATTTTCCTGCCCGTATAATTAACTTTACTTACGCCAAGCTTAAACGGAAATTGGTCGCCGTCTTTAGTTCTGCCTATAAGTTCCGTTCCCATTCCTATGTTATTTGTTTCACCAGAAATGGTATAATGCTGGAGATAGCCATCATGGGATTCCATATCGGAAGACGGCATCAGCATTGAGATGTTATGACCTAAAACGTCCTGTTCAGAATAAGCAAAAAGTTTACAAGCAGATGGATTAATGCTTTCTATAACTCCAAAATCATCAATAGTTATGATACCGTCAATGGCGTTATGAACAAGGGCATGTAGTAGGGCAGCATTTTCCATAACGATTTTGACCAAAGAGTATTGGCTAATGGTAAATATCGCCTATTTAAACATAGAACCATTTATATAATTCTATCAATAAATTATGTTATTCATTTATTTTTACTCAACTAGTCTTAATAAGTGATATAAATCACATATCGTACTGTTCATGCTCATTTCAATCCAAAAGTTTTTGTTTCAAATTTGCATAGTTACAGAAGGAATAATCCGTATGGTAACAATAAAGAATAAAATGACAACAGATGAAATTTTACAGCAGAATGCCAGCAATGCTTTAAAATGGGAACCCTTCCTTGCAACTTGTAATATAAAAGTAATCTCTACTAATGGAGAAATAATCCTTACAAGTATAGTAGATAATTATACAAAGAAAACAGAAGCCGAAAATATCTCAAGGAAAGTAACCGGAGTAAAATCGGTAATCAATAACATTAATGTAACGATAAACAGTTGGGATGAGAAAAAGGATATTGAAATCACTGCTGAAATACTTAATATTTTCAAATGGAATTGGAATACACTAAACGATACAATTAAAGTTCTAGTTGTAAACGGCTGGGTAACACTTTCTGGCGAAGTAGAATGGAACTATCAAAAAGAAGCTGCGAAGCAAACGGTTACTAATCTAATTGGTGTAAAAGGGGTCAGCAACAACATTGCTATAAAATCCCAAAACAATACTATGATAAATCAAACAACCCTCAGGATGGCAATGCAAAACCACCTCGCTCTAGATTCAAAAGATATTGAAGTAGAAGTATCAGATTCAATTATAACTTTAAAAGGAGCGGTAGATACCTGGTATCAGAAAGAACTTGCTGGACGCATTGCTTGGAAAGCACCAGGCGTAATATATGTTCAAAATGAGTTGGTAATTGAAGAGGAATAACCTAAAATAATAAAGATGAAAACAATAAAAAAATTGGGCATTTGTATGGATCATGCCACTGCACATCTGATCGAGTTTTCAGATGTGGTAAAAGCTACTGCTACTATTTCGCTTGATTTTGACAATCAGGACAAGGACGAAACGCTCCAGCGAAGCGAAAGTGAAATGCACAATAAACAACAGCAAAGACAAAATATTTATTATAAAAAATTAGCAACAGTAATC
>JANLRG010000836.1:0-2368 GCA_031361545.1 Bacteroidota bacterium | reverse complement strand
CCCGAAGTTTGAAAAGCGGATGTTAAGGAAGGTGTATTTGTTTTAATAGATTTTCCCGAAGAATTGTTCAAATAGCTGTACCCTTCACTCGCATAAAACAAATCAATTTTGAATTTTTGATTTGCCGATTCTATTCTTAGAAGATACCAACTGCTTACAGTCTCATCTGATGAACCCTGACCTTCTGAAAGGGTTTTTTCATAAGCTGATGTGTAATTAACACCATCGCTGTTTAAATATCGCCCAAAGATGTATCGTGTGCCATCGGGTGCAATGATGGTAAAACCTTTCAAATCGGCATCAACTTGTAAAATCAAATCCTGCTTTGGAATAAATTGAGCATTGTGATTTTTGTCAATGTAAAACTTTCCAGAATATCCTTGTACATTGAAAGAGAAAATATCGGGTTCACCATCTATCACGTTATTCGCAATGTCATTCGAAATATACGCTTGCTGTGCAACGTTTTGTTGTGCTTGAAGAATTTGGGTTTCTAAAAGCACGCCTTTATTATAGTATAGGCAGACTCAAAGAGCCTTCTTGAACGGTATAAATGGGTACATTGATGTCAGGCACACCCGTAAAGGTGCCGACAGAATAATCGCCGTATTTGCCCAATGCTGCTGCATTGGGTGCGGGCATAGTCACATCTTTTATTTGATTGTTGACGGGTTGAGCGAATGATTGAAACGCCGTAAAAAGAAGAAAAAACCCAGCGGTGATGCGCATCACCTTATATGTATTCGTATGAATTATTGATTTCATGAAAATTAAGATTTGAAAAAGTTTTGAAAAAGCTGTCAGCTTTGAGCTTTCAGCAATGAGCGACACTGAACTAATTGCCATTGCATAGTTCATTTCTGAAAATAATTAACTCAAATATGTCTAATGATTGATGACAATTCTTTCGGTTAATATTTGTCCATTCACTTTCAAGCGAACGAAATAAAGCCCTACTGCCCATTGACTGCAATTGATAGGCACTTGTTGACTACCTTCATTGAGTTTGAATTTTTGGGTCAAAACAATGTTGCCTAATGTGTTGGTCACCAACAATTCCGTTTCACCTTCTTTTGCCAGTCCAATGTCAAGGGTAATCATATCTTCGGCAGGGTTTGGATAGATACGACAGGTTACAGGTTCGTAAAATTTAACCGTAGGTGAGGTATTTACAATGTTTGGCGGTGCTTGCAGGGCTTGGACATTGCCGCATTGTGATTCACCTGACAGTGTTAATTTATAGCGTGCGCCATTTTCAAGGAGACAAACAATCATCCTTCTTTTTTGCCCATTTGTGAACATGTAAAGACATTCGTCGTTGGTGTTATCCATGAAGTTCATGGACATTATTACAGGGTTTCCGTCGCAAGTGCTAATGTGTCGGTAATCTACAAAACCCAATGTAGGCGCATTTTGTATGGGTGTATCTTCTACACCATCATCACCGCAAAGTACGGTTTCAGACCATAAATCAAAGAGATTAAGGTAATTTCCAAGCAAATGGGTTAAGGTTTTGCCATCTGTGTAAGGGAATTTTTTATCCGTTTTATTCTTTGTTCCAAAATAACGATAATCAATCACAATACCATCCGTAGAGGCTGGCCCACCAGGATATTGGGCATAAGCACTAACGGTATCAGGCATATTGACAACCCAGATGTTGAGATATTTTTCGGTATCCCAAGCGGTGCTGCCACCTGTTGAAGCGGATTTCATTTTATCATCCGCCAACCATGAAGTGACAGAAGTTGGCACGGTTAATACGCCTGATGTTGTTCTACCAGTAGGGTCTTTTGAAGCCAAACAGAAAGAAATTTTGGTGTCTAAAGCATTCTTATCTGAAAATTTCTCTTTTGTATCCGCCAAATGTTTTTCAACTTTTACTTTTTGACGAAAGTCGTTGCTACTGGCATTTAATTGATTTTTGATGTCACTTTCTGTCGGCAAAAGTTTGGTGTCCGTCCCTGTTTTATACAGCACATGAACCACTACGGGAATCGTAATTTCTTTGGGTAAATCACTAATGGTGGTATGAAAACTACCAAATTCCATAAAATTGCGCCGACTTGCCAACGTTCTATCAAGCAACAAAAGGCGTTGATAGTTTTTTTGTGTGTAATAACGCCGTGGTGTTGTAGGCAATTTTATTCTATCAGATATGGATACATTTTGTGCTACTAAAGGCACATTAAGAAGAAAGAGCAGCCCTAAAACAACGCCAATTCTATTATTATAATTGGTATTGAATAATTGACTAATTCTTGAACTAATACTGAGGGAATTTTCATTACAATAGCTTAGGCTTGTAGGCTTGTAGGCTTGTAGGCTTGTAGGCTTGTAGGCTTGAGAAAGTAGTACTTGCGTTGGA
>JANLRG010000824.1:0-3383 GCA_031361545.1 Bacteroidota bacterium | reverse complement strand
TTCCAAGCTATTCCAAGCTATTCCAAGCTATTCCAAGCTATTCCAAGCCTTTAGTTTTATCTCGATTCATCGAAATAAAACCCTATTCCTATTTCAAAATACTGAGAATTTAGCTGAGCCTCCATCCTTAGAATCCTACGAATCCTAATTCAAATTAAAAATCTTTTTCATCCTACGAATCCTAATTCAAATTAAAAGAAATGTTCCCCTACTACAAACAACGCGACGCTATGGACTGCGGTCCAACATGCCTCAAAATGATAGCCCAGCACTATGGCAAAAGCTATGACCTGCCTTACCTACGCGGATTGTGCCACCTCAGCCGTGAGGGCGTTTCGGCACTCGGCATTATGAATGGCGCAGAAACAATCGGCATGAGACCCCTCAGTGTAAAGGTGAAATTTGCCAATAAAAATGAAGCGGCATTGATAACGGCACCGCTGCCGTGTATTGCGCATTGGAATCAAAATCATTTTGTCGTCATCTATAAAGTGACGACCACTCATGTTTGGATTGCCGACCCGGGCGCGGGTAGATTCAAACTCAACAGGGCTGATTTTGAAAAAAGTTGGATAAGCGATAATGAACAGGGCGTTTTGATTCTATTCGACCCATCGCCTGAGTTTTACAACTTGGATAGCCCTGCTAATAGCAAAAGTGGCAGCTTTAGCGGCTTATTTCAATACCTGAGACCTTACAAAGGTTTAATCTCTCAGCTTATCATCGGTATGCTATTGGGTAGCGTGTTCCAACTCATTTTTCCTTTTCTCACCCAAAGCATCGTTGATGTCGGTATTGAGAATCAAAATATTGAGTTTATTTATTTGATATTGGCGGGTCAAGTGATGCTGTTTTTAAGTCAGTTGATTGTCTCATTTTTTCAGAATCGGATTCTGTTGCATATCGGCACGCGTATTAATGTCGCCTTAGTCACTGATTTTTTAATCAAACTGATGCACTTGCCCATCGGCTTTTTTGATACCAAAATGACGGGCGACCTTATGCAACGCATAGGCGACCAAAGCCGCATAGAATCGTTTTTAACCCAATCATCTTTGAGCATTATTTTTTCAGTGATTAATTTCATCGTGTTCAGCATTGTTCTATTGCTGTACAATCCGACGATTTTCTTTGTTTTTATCGTAGCGGCGTTTTGTTATATCACTTGGGTTAGTATTTTTTTGAAAAAACGGAAAGAGATAGATTATGTCAGATTTCAACAAGCGAGTGATAATCAAAGCTCTTTGATAGAATTGATACAAGGCATGGCTGAGATAAAACTGCAAGGCTCTGAACGCAAACGCCGTCAGAAATGGGCAAGTATTCAAGCGAAATTGTTCAATATCAGTATCAAATCGCTCAATATTGCTCAATGGCAAGACGCTGGTGCGGCATTTTTCAATCAAAGTAAAGATATTATCATCACCGTTATTGCTGCACAAGCGGTGATAGAAGGCAAAATGTCGTTGGGTATGATGATGGCAGTACAATATATGGTGGCTCAACTTAATGCCCCTTTGCAACAATTCATCGCTTTTATCCGCTCCGCACAAGATGCCAAAATCAGCATGGAACGCTTGGCTGAAATTCATCAACAGCCCAATGAAGATGCCTTTACTCAAAACAGTATCGGCTTGGAACAGCTTGAAATACTGAGGGGGGCAGGTCAGACAGTTTCAAGTTCGGGTTCAAGTTCGGGAAACTTTGAAAGTTTCCCGAACTTAGAGAACGACCGAAGCGAGAAAACTCCCCCTTCGAGGGCTGGAGGGCTAACTATTGAAAACCTCTCTTTCAAATACAATGCTTTGTATGATGATGTGCTACAAAATATCAATCTGGTGATACCGCACGGCAAAGTCACCGCCATAGTAGGTACATCGGGCAGCGGCAAAACCACATTGATAAAATTATTGCTCGGTATGTATCCGCCCACCAAAGGCATTATCCGCATGGGCAATATCAACCTCAATAGTATTACCCCCTCAGTATGGCGCAAACAATGCGGTGCAGTGATGCAAGACGGCTTTGTATTTTCAGATACCATTGCCAATAATATAACTGAAAGTGATGACATTATTGATAGACAGCGACTGCTCTATGCGGTACAAATGGCTAATATTCAAGAGTTTGTAGAGAATTTACCCTCAACTTATAATACAAAAATAGGGGCGCAAGGCAATGGCATCAGCTTAGGGCAACGACAACGCCTCATGATAGCCCGCGCCATTTATAAGAACCCAAATTTCCTCTTTTTTGATGAAGCTACTAATGCCTTAGATGCCAATAATGAATGCGTTATAGTCGAGAACCTACAAAATTTCTATCAAAACCGCACCGTTGTAGTGGTGGCACACCGACTTAGCACCGTGAAAAATGCCGATCAAATAGTGGTTTTAGAAAAAGGACAAATCGTAGAGATAGGTACGCATACCGAACTGGTACGCGCCAAAGGAGCGTATTTTAATTTGGTGAAAAATCAATTGGAATTAGGAGCATAAACCAATCTCATGTACAAAGTGCAAAAGGTTGTTTACAAAGTGCAATGGCTATTTACAAAATGCAAGAGACTATCTACAAAGTATAAAAGGTTGTTTACAAAGTATAAGAGGCTATTTACAAAGTGCAAGAGGTTGTTGACAAAGTGCAAGAGGCTATTGACAAAGTGCCAATGGTTGTTGACAAAGTGCAAGAGATTGCTTACAAAGTGCAAGAGGACATTCACAAAGTGTAAGCGGTTATTTACAAAGTGCAAGAAGTTGTTTACAAAGTGCAAGAGGCTATTGACAAAGTGCCAATGGTTGTTGACAAAGTACAAGAGGCTATTGACAAAGGCAAAAGGCTTTAACAGATTTCAACGGCTAAAGAGCGTATTTTAATTTGGTGAAAAATTAGTTGGAATTAGGACAATAAAACCTTATTTTTAAACCTATTAAAATCTAAACAAACATGACATTCATGGAACAAATCGAAGCCTTAGAACGGCTTCATGAATTGATTAAACGCAAAGCGACGGGTACACCAGAACAATTAGCTGAAAAATTTGACGTGTCACTCGGCACTATCCACAACTTTATTAAAACACTGAGAAGTAAAGATTTACCTATTGCTTATTGTCGAGAGCGACAAACTTACTACTATGAATACGAAGTAGAAGTAATTGTTTTTCAAATAAAAACCAAAGAAGATTTGAGAAAAATACAAGGCGGTGAATTTAATTTTAACTTTTTTTCTCCAATGCAAAATTTTTGTATTGACCCCTCTGATATTTGCAATATGTTGACGAACACCGAAGAACAGAACGATGCCGGCAGTTTTGGCTTTTCAAAGTTTAGATACTGAGGGGGATGCTGAAAACCCTGCTTGCTTTGCCTATTGAGGTGGAG
>JANLRG010000258.1:0-2207 GCA_031361545.1 Bacteroidota bacterium | reverse complement strand
TAACTTGGCGGAAAAGCCTTTTTTGTCATGTACTAAGAATTTTAGTAATCTTTTTTTTGACTTGCTTTTTTTCTTCTTTCATAGTTGCTATATCTTCGATAGAATGAGATATCTTATTGTTCTTTTCTTTATGAGTTAAATTAGCAAGTTCAGTATAATACTCATTGAGGCGAATGAGTTCATCTTCGCTCAAATCCTCTACACTGACTATACGATTACTGGCATTTTCCGTAGCAGCTACAAGTTCATTCAGCTTTATTTGAATAGCAATGGCATCTTTGTTCTGCGTTTTTTGAATTAAGAAAACCATCAAAAAGGTTATAATAGTTGTACCTGTATTGATAACCAGTTGCCATGTATCTGAATAATGAAAAATAGGTCCTGTTACAATCCATGCTAAAATAACAATACATGCTATGATAAACGCAGCATTACTACCCGTAGCTTGTGTTGCTTTTGAAGCAAAAGTTTCGAACCAGTTTGGTTTATTGCTTTTTTTTTCCATGTATCAGTAGTATTTTAATTGATTAAGGCGTTTTATTTTTACCTGCTGCCTTCATAATTATAAAAATAATGATCGCTACAACAGCGATTACGAGAAAAATACCAAACCCCATTCCTGCCTTAAAGATTCCAGCTATCGCTTCGCATGAACTTAACATTGTAGACACAAGCAGAAGTACAAATGCATTGGCAATATTTGAATTTTTCATGGATCAAATGTTTTAAAATGTTTATTAAAATTGTTGATAAAAAAAACATAACACACTTGACTATAAATAGTTGCGGATTAAGAGTATGTTTTAAAATTTAATTTCAGAATTTTGCCAAAATGATAGAAATAAAAGCTAATTGGATAAAGGCAACAGAAGAATCTACTGTTTTTTCATAATCTTTGGATAAACGGCGGTAGAAATTCTCCCAAGCGAAGCTTCTTTCAACTTGCCAACGTCCTTTTTGAGGGACAAAACCTTTTTCAGTTGGCGGTTTTTGCGTTACTTCGACCGTGTAACCACACCATTGAGCTGCTTGTGTAAAATCACTTCGATAAGCTTTATCTGCCCTTATGAGTTTCAATTGCTTTGTCGATTTGTCTATGAGTGGTAGTAATTCTATACCCGCTATACCATCTTGAATATTAGCAGCACAAACAAAAATAGCCAGAGGTAAACCCAATGTATCTACCAATATATTACGTTTTCGACCATTGATTTTTTTATTGCCATCAATACCTGTATCAAGATTTATTAAGCTCACTTTTTTAACACTTTGACTATCTATGGCACCCGCGGTCGCTTCGGCTTCTCTGCCTTGTCTAACACGTTCTTTTTGTACTAATTGGCTTAGTATATCTCCTATAATACCAATTTTTGTCCATTTTCGGAAATAATAATAAATGCTTTGCCAAGGTCCATACTTTTCATCAATGTTCCGCCATTGGCAGCCAGTTCGAGTAACTTTAAAGATACAATTGACAATCATCCGTAAATCCTTATGGATTTTACGACCCGTATCAACTATTTTTTTTACTATTGCCCATTGAGCATCTGTCAGTTCGGTGAACTGTGTGACTTTGAAGTTAAGTTTTACTTTTACCATCTTTTGTAATTTATGATTCGACACCACAAATTACGGCAGATGCTCTCTTTTTTCAAAATCGTAAGTCTTTATCTCTCAATTTCAAAACATACTCTAATAAATTTTAAAAATTTACACATCATGAAAGCCAAGAATAATGAAAAACTTAAAGCCTACCGTGCTTTGGTCAAATTAGTGAAAGACAATCCTGAGCGGGCGGGGCGCATCAAAGCCTTCCAAGAAGACGTGCTGCAATTGGATACCTTGCTCCAACTCGTACCAAAATTGGATGGGAAATCCAAAGCCAGTACCGTCGGTGTTACAAAAGATAAAGTAGAAACAAGAAGCAAATTACATACTGAAATCAAGCTTTTGGGCGATGTGTTGACATCGTATGCCACGCGCCAAAAAGATACGGTCTTGAAAGATAAAGCCAGAAACCTACGCTCCAACCTCAGTAAAGCGCGTCAAAATGATTTGCCGACCGTTTGTCGCAATATTTTAGATGAAGCGGTGCGCCTCAATGGTGTTTTATTAGATTACGGCGTGACTGCTGATCACCTCGCCGCCACCGAAGTGCTTTTGGAAGCCTTTAGCGATAAAGCACCCGGTACGAAAACGCTCAAAGG
>JANLRG010000804.1:0-12818 GCA_031361545.1 Bacteroidota bacterium | reverse complement strand
ATAAAGAATGGGATGCAATCATTTGCCCGGTATGGATACTGCATGGAGATAAAGATACATTTGTGCCGGTAGGCAATGCAGAATATGCCAAAAACAAACTAAAGGCTAATGAGCATGTGGAAATAAAAATATTAAATGGTGCCCGCGAATTGTTCTATAAACATGGAATTAGAACAATTACTATGGATGCTATTGCTAAACATTTAGTTGTTTCGAAAAAAACAATTTATTTTCATTACAAGGATAAAAATAAATTAGTGAAATCGATGATTCAATCTGAGTTGGAAGAAGTTTTTCTTACAATGAAAGCAATTCGAAAAGAAAATGAAAATCCAATCGATGAAATGCTGAAGATTATGGAGCACATTCAACATTTTATGAGAAAATTCAATCCTGTCATTTTTTATGACCTTCAAAAATTCCATCCCGAAGCATGGGCGGAGTTAAGAAATTTTCAAGACAAATTGATGATGGGATTTGTTGAAGACAATTTAAAAAAGGGAGTTAAGCAAGCTTTGTATCGCAAGGAAATTAAAATTAAAATTATTGCCAGATTAAGAATGGCCGAAGTTTCTTTCGGCTTCAATGTTTCAGAATTTCCTCCAACAGAGTTTAGTCCGACCGATGTTCAATTGACTATTTTTGAACACTTTCTACATGGAATTGTAACTCTTAAAGGCTATAAAATGCTTGGGAAAAAGTCAAATAAAAATAATAATTCATTTTTGAAAATATAACAATTAGTAAAGCGTCCATAGTCTTATGAAAAAATCTATCACAGGTCTACTCTTCTTCTTTTCCTTTTCATCTTTTTCACAAGTTACTGATAAGGCGATGGAGTTTTCGATCAAACAAGCCGTTGATTACTCTTTCGAAAATCAAGTTGATGTTGTTAATGCCAAATTAGACGAAGAGATTTCAAATGCTCAAGTAAAAGAAGTTGTAGGTATGGGATTACCGCAAGTAAGTGCCAACTTTGATGTAAAAGATTATGTCTCCATTCCGACTTCACTTATTCCTGCCGAATTTTTTGGTGGAACACCGGGAACGTACCAGGCCATTAAATTCGGAACACGATATAATGCAACTGCAGGAATATCAGCTTCACAATTAATTTTTGAACCTTCATACATCGTGGGCGTGCAAGCAGCAAAGACGGTGAAAGAACTTTCGAGAAAAAATTTAGAGAGAACAAAAATTGAAACTGCTGTTGCTGTTAGCAAAGCATATTATATGGTTTTGTTGATGAGAGATAGGAAGAAAGTCATCGATGCCAATGTCGTTCGACTGGAAAAATACAACAAAGATGTAAAGGCAATGTATGAAAATGGATTTGTAGAGAAAATAGATGCGGATAGAATTCTTGTTGCTTATAACAACATTACTGTTGAGCAAACTAATTTTGACAGAGTGATTCAAACTTTAGAAAGCGCCTTGAAATTTCAAATGGGTTTATCGCCAAATGTTTCTATTAGCCTCACTGATTCATTAAATGCTGAAGCAATTAAAAACCTATCTGTTTCTTTAGACAATCCATCACCTGAAAAAAGAATTGAATATTCACTTCTTAAAACTCAGGAGCAGCTTCAGACATATAATGTAAAAAGATATAAAGCTCAATATCTCCCAAGCTTGGTTGCTTATGGAAGCTTGAATGCGAATGCTCAAAGATCAAAGTTTAATTTTTTTGATCAAAGTTATAAATGGTATCCCATAGGAATTATCGGCGCCACTCTTAGCATCAACATTTTCGATGGTATGACAAGAGAATATAAAATTCATCATGAGAATCTTAGTTTGAAAAAAATACAAAATAGCATTGAAGCTTTTTCAAATGGCGTCCAACTTCAAGTTGGTTCATCGAGAGCTACTTTAACCAGTGCGATCGCCTCATTGAATACTCAAAAGGCTAATCTCGAGTTGGCAGAAAGTGTAAATAAAACTACTAAGATAAAATACGATCAGGGGATTGGATCAAACTTAGAATTGCTGACTTCAGAAACCTCACTTAAAGAAGCTCAGTCCAATTATTACAATGCATTATACGATGCAATCATTGCCAAAATTGATTTAGATAAATCACTTGGAAATTTCACCTATTAATCAGTAAAAACCACACTTGTAAAACAACATTTTATGAAAAATATATTCGCACTTACATTTATTGCCGTTACACTTTTCGCTTGTCAACCTAAGACTGATAAAGAAAAACTAGACAATTTAAAAAAACAACAATCAGATTTGAAGGAGCAAATTGCTTTGTTAGAAACAAAACTAGCTAAAAGCGATACGTTGATAGATAAAAGTAAATTAGTGGGCATTACGGAAATGATACCTACAACATTTAAACATTACATTGAAATACAAGGAAAGGTAGATGGAGATCAAGATGTAATGTTAAGTGCTGAGAGCGCTGGAACTGTAACTACGATTATTAGTCATACAGGTGACCATGTGTCTAAAGGACAAATTTTAGCAACAATTGACGATCAAATTCTACGTCAAAATCAAGCTGAAGTTCAGACACAGTTGGATTTGAGCACAACATTATTTAATCGTCAGAAGAATTTGTGGGATCAAAAAATTGGCAGCGAGGTTCAATATCTACAAGCAAAAACTGGTAAGGATGCTGTTGAAAAAAGAATGGCAATGATCAACCAACAAATTCAAATGACTAAAATAAAATCACCCTTCAATGGAATAGTCGATGATATCTCTATCAAAGTTGGACAAACAGTTGGACCTGGAATGCCATGCATTCGAGTAATAAATATGAGTGAGTTAAAAGTAAAAGGCGAAGTAGCTGAATCTTTTATAACTCGTGTTAAAAAAGGGGATGAAGCTTTAATTCTTTTCCCAGATCAAAATAAAGAATTGACGACAACAGTATCTTATTCAGGAGGAAGAATTGATCCTTTGAACAGAACATTTAAGGTAGAAGTAAAATTATCACAGAAAGAAGGTGAGTTCAAACCGAACATGATTGCTATTTTAAAAATTGTCGACTATAAAAATACTTCAGCTTTTATTGTTCCTATTGCAGCTGTACAAAAATCAGGTGATGGAGAATATGTTTATGTAAAGACTACAGAAGGCGGTAAATCAATTGCGAAGAGAAAGATTGTAACCGTTGGCACAATTTATAATGGCCAAGCAGAAATAAAATCGGGGCTCGATAAAGGAGATGAGGTTATCACTAACGGCTATTCAAATGTTATCGAAGGTGACGCTGTTAAGATCTAACGATTTTTTCATTCTAATTTTTTAATTTATCAATTCAATTAATGCACAATTATGCAGGAGAAATTTAAAGAGTTCAAACCATCCAGTTGGGTGATCGAAAATAAAGTAGCAACATTTATTATTACGTTGATACTGGCTATTGCGGGTGTGTCGGCTTATAACAATTTGCCTAAAGAAGCTTTTCCAGACATCTCCCTCCCTAACATTTATGTGAGCGTAGTTTATCCTGGAACTTCTCCTAAAGACATGGAGAATTTAATAGTTCGGCCTATTGAAAAGGAATGTAAAAGTATTGCCGGAGTTAAAAAATTAAAAAGCAATTCTCTTCAAGATTATTGTAATGTCATTGTAGAGTTTCAGTCAGACGTTAACATTGATATTGCCAAACAAAAAGTAAAAGATGCAGTCGATCGCGCCAAAAAAGATTTGCCGAAAGACATGAAAACAGATCCCGAAATCATTGATATCAATTTTGCAGATCTTCCAGTTATGCAAGTTAACATTAGTGGTGATTATGATCTTGCTAAATTGAAAAAATATGCAGACGATGCAAAAGAGAAGTTAGAGGGTCTCAAAGAAATTAAAAAAGTAGAGATTATTGGTGCGCTAGAAAGAGAGATACAGATTAACGTTGACATGTTAAAAATGCAATCTGCTCAAATCTCCATGGGTGATATTAGCAGAGCGATTCAAAGTGAAAACCTGACAATCCCTGGCGGCGCTGTGAACATGAATGGAATTCGTAGATCATTAAGTGTAACGGGTGAATTCAAAAGCATAGAGCAAGTTGGAAATATTATTATAAAAAGCATCAATGGAAGCCCAGTGTATTTGAAAAATATTGCTGAAGTAGTCGATTCTTTTAAAGAGCAAGAAAGTTATGCCCGATTAGATAAGCAAAATGTAATTACACTAAATATCATCAAACGAAAAGGTGAAAACTTGATTGAAGCCTCCGATAAAATTGTTGCGCTGATAGACGAGTTCAAAGAAAAATCGTGGCCGAAAGATTTAAAAGTGACGCTAACTGGTGATCAAAGCGAACAAACAAGAATGACATTGCACGATTTAATTAATACAATCATTATTGGTTTTGTGCTAGTGTTGTTGGTGTTAATGTTTTTCATGGGAGCGACTAATGCATTCTTTGTTGCTCTCTCTGTTCCATTGTCGATGTGTTTGGCATTTTTGGTTATGCCTTCGCTTGGATTCTCATTGAACATGATTGTTTTATTTTCTTTCTTGTTGGCCTTAGGAATTGTTGTTGACGATGCAATTGTTGTAATCGAAAACACACATCGAATTTTTGCCAATGGGAAAAGACCAATTATTGAAGCGGCGAAGATGGCTGCTGGAGAAGTATTTTTACCTGTATTCTCTGGAACAATGACTACCCTTGCTCCTTTCTTTCCACTTCTCTTCTGGAAAGGGGTTATAGGTAAATTTATGTTTTTCTTACCCGTTACATTGATTGTTACTTTGACTGCTTCATTATTTGTTGCCTACTTGATTAATCCTGTATTCGCAGTAACATTTATGAAGCCACACAAATCTGGGGGAGATGACAGAGTAAAAAACTTAAAACCTACTATGGCCATTTTTGGTATTGCAATTTTGATTGGATATATAATCAACTTTGGAGTAGGAAATTTTGCCCTCCTTCTTTTTCTTTCATGGTTGTTTAACCACTACTATTTACACAAGATTATTAAAAACTTCCAAGAAAAATCATGGCCGAAATTTCAAAACAGTTATAGAAAATTATTAGTTTGGTGTTTACATCGTCCTTGGAAAATGCTATTATCAGTGATCTTATTATTTGTCGGCTCTATTATCGCATTGACTATTCGGAACGGCGGTGTTGCATTCTTCCCGATGGCAGATCCGAATTTCGCTAATGTTTATATTAGTTTACCTGTTGGAACCGATCAAAGTTATACTGATTCGATAACTAAAGTTGTAGAAGAAAGAGTGTACAAAGCCATTCGTTATCCGAACCCCATAGTGAAATCTGTTATTTCAAACGTAACTATTTCAGTTACCGATCCACAAGATGAAGATCAGGGAAGTTATCCCAACAAAGGAAAAGTCGCTGTCGCATTTGTCCAATTTGGAAAGAGAAATGGGGTCTCATCAAAAGCATATTTAGATACAATTCGTTTAGCTGTCAAAGGAATTGCTGGAGCTGAAATCACTGTATCGCAAGAGCAAGGTGGTCCGCCAGTAGGAAAGCCTATCAACATAGAAGTGACAGGAGACGACTATGAAAAATTAGTTGAGGCTAGTAAAAATCTCAAGAGGAATTTAGATTCATTGAAGATTGAAGGAGTAGAAGAATTAAGAAGTGACCTTCAAGATCAAAAGCCACAAATAGTTTTTGACATTGATCGTGAACGAGCAAATAGAGAAGGGATATCGACGTATCAAATCGGAAATGAAATTTACCTGGGTGTATTAGGTACCGACATTTCAAAATACAGAGAGGGGAATGACGACTACAACATTGTAATTAAATACAAAGATGACCAGCGATATAATATTGACATGCTACGAAATCTAAAAATACTTTACCGAGACATGAGCATGAATGGGATGGTTAGAAATGTACCGCTATCATCATTTGCCGACGTAAAATATTCCGATACTTATGGAGTAATTAAAAGAAAAAATCAAAAACCGATAGTTACTGTCTCTTCCAATATATTGTCAGGATACAAAGAGAATTTAGTAGTTGCTGACGTTCAAAAAGCAATTAATGATTTCCGCGCACCCGAAGGAGTAACAGTGAAAATGACAGGATCTCAAGAAGAGCAAGCAGAGACCGGTGCTTTCTTGGGATGGGCAATGATGACATCGCTATTAATTATTATTCTCATTCTAGTTGTTCAGTTTAACTCAGTAAGTAAACCACTTATTATTATTTCTGAAATCATATTTAGTATCATTGGTGTATTTATTGGCTTCTCCATTTTTAAAATGGAATTTTCAATAGTAATGAGTGGCGTCGGTATTATTGCATTAGCAGGAATTGTTGTGAGAAATGGAATTTTACTTGTTGAATTTACGGACTTACTAATTGAAAAAGGCGTTCCTACTTTTGATGCAATCGTGGAAGCTGGAAAAACAAGGATGACGCCAGTTATTTTAACTGCTCTCGCAACGATGCTAGGATTAATTCCATTGGCAGTTGGATTAAATATTGATTTCGCTACGTTGTTTACAGAGTTCAATCCTCATATTTATTTTGGCGGTGACAATACAGCGTTCTGGGGTCCACTTTCTTGGACAATGATATTCGGATTGAGTTTTGCAACCTTCTTAACATTAATTCTTGTTCCTGTGATGTACTTACTATCGGCGCGACTAAAAAACAAGGTTCGAAAATACACAGGCAAAGCACTTGATAATGGACTGGCTCCTAAAAAAGTTATAGATTTAATTGAAGTAGAAATTTAATAAATCAATTGATTCCCCATTGATGGATGAAAATTAGTTGATTCTACATTCATCAATGGGAAATTTTTCTCTTAACAATAGAAATTTATTTTCTGGAAAACATCGTAGCATGAAATTAGTCAAACCGAAAATTTCTATCGTCTCCTATTTGAATAGCAAACCATTCATTTATGGTTTCGAGAAGACTGGCTTTTCATCTCTTGCAGAAATATCACTTGACATGCCATCAGTGTGTGCTGAAAAACTTATTTCAGGAATGGTAGATATTGGCTTGGTTCCAGTTGCTATACTTCCGCAGTTAAAAAATTTTACAATCATTTCTAACTACTGTATCGGATCGAATGGACCTGTTGATTCTGTTTTACTTGTTAGCGATGTTCCATTAAATGAGATCGAAAGTATAGCGTTGGATTATCAATCGCGAACATCTGTTGAGCTTACGAAAATACTGTGTAGGAAACTTTGGAATATTGCCCCAACTTTTATTCAATCTCACCCAGATTACGAAAAGAAATTAGGTGGCAAACAAGCAGGAGTAATAATAGGTGATCGCGCTCTACTCCATCGGCATCGATTTAATTACTCTTACGATCTTTCAGAAGAATGGAAAAAACTTTCAGGATTGCCATTCGTTTTTGCGACATGGACTTCAACAATTGCTTTAGGGGATAATTTTTTATCTGAATTTAATAGATCAATTGAAGAAGGAATGAAATTGATAGAATTAATTTCACAGAAAGAAGCTACCACTGATTTCACTAAAGAACAAATTAAACATTACCTCACGCATTCTATTGATTACAGTTTTGATGATAAAAAGAGAGAAGCGATGGACCTATATTTACAGTATTTAGAGGAAGAAACTGATAAGGAAAAGGATTAAAGATGGACAATTGATTGAGTATTTAATTTTTCATTTAATTAAACTTAAATTCTTGTTTCAAAAAAATGGATTTAAAATAAAAAAAAGCAGCTCTGAATTTCAGAACTGCTTTTTAATAATTTAAGCTTATGTTTTTATTTCGAAATCACAAACTGAACTGTCTTTTTGTAAGTATCATTCTCAACAGTTACGAAATATACACCATTGGTTGCTTTTCCTAAATCTACTTGGTGAATGCGTCCGTTTGGACTTTCAACTGTTTGTTTAGCAACAACATTTCCGATTACATCAGTTACAACAATGTTCGCTTTTGCACCTATATTATGTGTCGTGTACATATCTACATTTAAAATACCATCATTCGGATTTGGATAGACAGAGAAAGTAAAATCACTAGGTGTATTTATGTTGTCAATAACTGGCAAGCATTTGTCTGACGTATAAAGTGTATTATAAAAACTATTGATCGAAGCATACATCCGAGTAGCTTGATTTGCAGTAAACATATTCAAACAATTATCATCACTGTAGTCCATGTAGTTCATGAATTGAATTCCATTAGCACTTGTACCAGAGCAAGCATCATTATATGGATATGTCAAACAACCATAAGTTGCATCTGCTTGATTAGGAGTATCGGCTACGTAATCAGTTCCTGAACACGCACCACCATCATCACCCCAAATATGGTAAAGACGGAAGCAATGAGAAAATTCATGTGTACAAGTACGACCTAAATTATAAGGTGCTGAAAGTGTACCTACTCTTCCGAATGAATTGTATTTAATAACGACACCAAAAGTATTGGTGTGAACTGTAGCAGGGAATTCACCATAACCTAAAATTCCGCCACTCATATTACACACCCAAATGTTTAAATATTTACTCACATCCCAAACATCTAGTCCACCCGAAGAATAAGCTTTCACATCATCATTTGTAGAAAACGAAGTGATTGTTGTCAATCTTCTTTCGATTCCATTGGTAGCGTTTCCTAAAGGATCTCTTTTAGCCATGCAGAACTGAAATTGTGTTGCTGAAGCCACAGAACGAAAACCACTTGGTGTGTTCACAGTATCTGCATTGGTACGGCCAAAGTCTTCATTCAATGCTGCAATTTGTGATAAAATTTGGGCATCAGAAATATTTTGCGTCCCGGCTTTATAAACTATGTGAACAACAACAGGAATAGTATAGATTACATTCGATTCTGTTGTACGCTGTGAAGCTAGTCTGGCGATTTCTCTTTGAAGAATATTTTCGTCAACAATTCTTTGTTGTATCAATGCCGGATTTTGTCTTTCTAAATCGGCCATGTGGTCCATGGTGGCACAATTTCTACGCCCTGGAATATTTTGAGCATTTGCGCAAAAAACTATTAGAGCGAAGGCTGTTGAGAATAGTAAATTTCTTTTCATTTAGATAAATTGTTTTGATTGGTCAAATATATGCAAGTGACCAATGGATTTATAAGATTATAAGAGAATTGACAAGTTAATGATAAATGACTTAATTTCGGAGACCAAGTTTAGAATAAAATTCTGTTTTATCAATGATTTCAACAACTCCACTTTCCATCACTTTAAAAGACAAATCTTGAATTGACTCACGAATCAATCTTAGTGTTGGGAAACCTGCTTTTGCTGTCATTTTTCGAACTTGTCTATTCTTTCCTTCTACAATTTTTAAGCGTATCCATGAAGTAGGAACATTTTTCCGAAAACGGATTGGCGGTAAACGATCAGGTATTTGAGGTAGATCCTCAACTTTTTCAGCTGTTGATTTACGAGTGATGTATGTTTTCCCCTCTATTGATATCTCAACACCATTTCGAAGAAGGTTTAATCCTTCCTCTGTGATTTCCCCTTCAACTTGGATCAAATAAGTTCTTTCGTGTCCTTTTTCAGGATCCAACAGACGACTGTTGATTCGCCTATCATTCGTTAATAGAAGCAATCCTTCACTATCAGCATCTAACCTTCCAACCGGATAAGCATCCTTAGGGAAATCAAAACCAAGATCTGCTAAGGTTTGATGCTCCCCTTCTTTAGTGAATTGAGATAACATTCCAAATGGTTTGTAAACGGCAAAGTAAGAGAACATAGTTGGTAAGTAAATAGTTAATATGACAGTATTGAAAACAGAATAATAGCAGTGAAGAATTCTTTTTCTTATTTTTGTGTAAATATCCTAAATTATATGGTGAATAAGAAAAATATTATTCCAACCCTTCTATTACTTTCTCTAAGTATTATTATCATCGCTTCATGTAAAAAAGATTCCTCCACAGATCCTACCACTCCAGGTGTAGCTTGTATTGCTGATTCAGGTGGAACAAAAACCATTATTGCTAGACTTGAACATCATACTGTCAATATCCCCAATCAGATTTCAAACCCTGATACAGTTTGGGTGAAATTCAATGCTATTAATTGGTCAGACGCGCCAAATAATTTTAGTGTTAGATATATCGGCGTAGGTGGCGAAGATCATATCAACCTTACCAATTTAAAATGCGGAAATTATTTTCTCTATGCTTCGGGATATGATACCAGCATTGCTTCCCCAGTTTTTGGTGGAATAAATGTTACCTTATCTCCGTCTGATTCTATCGTAAACAAAGCTATACCTGTCACAGAATGAAAAATTCAAAATCACTTTCTTTCCTTTTAATCTTTGCAATTTTTACACTCAGTTCTTGTAAGAAAGAATGTCATGGTCCCAAATCAAATTCAGTTGAAGGCAAGGTTGTTTTAAATGTTCATGTTGTTCATCATACATGGGATATTTCTTATTCTGATGTCTATCTAAAATATAATACAATTACTTTTCCCGGTGCTGATTCTACTTTATACGATCAGAAACAAAAGACGGATGGTTATGGAGAAGTTTCATTCACTAAATTATTTCCAGGTAATTATTACTTATACACCAAAGGTTTCGACTCAACTTTTGGGGCTACAGTAATTGGTTACAAGCAAATAACGATTAGTCCAGAAAACTTAGTCAATAACCAAATGTCAGTTATACTCTATGTTAGTGAATAAAATTCAGCAATGAAAAAATATCTTTATTTCTCGCTTATCATTTTTTCTTTGAGTTGTAAATACGACACAGTTGAAATACCAATTTCAGCCCAACCTCAAAATTCAGGTTACCCAGATAGCATCGCAAATATCATTGTCACTAAATGTTCAACTTCTGGCTGTCATAATTCTTTAAGTCGTGGCGTAGCGGGCGGACTTGATTACACAACTTGGGAATCGATGTATGATGGCGGCAGGAATGCAACATCTGTCATTCCTTTTAGCACGGACAACAGCTATCTTCTTTATTCTGTCAACACCGATTCTACGAGAGGGCCTCGCTTATTACCTACCATGCCTTATTTAGGAACTGCACTTTCATCTCAAGAATATTCTACACTCGTCAACTGGATTGCGAACGGCGCACCTAATAAAGATGGTTTTGTTAAATTCTCAGACAACCCCAATAGAAAGAAAATTTACATCTGCATGCAAGGTTGTGATAAAGTTGCGGTGATTGATGAACAGACAAATGTGATTATGCGTTATGTCAATGTTGGAGCAAATGCGAATCAAATTGAATCTCCGCACTTAGTCAGAGTTTCCCCTGATGGTCAATTCTGGTATGTGGTTTTTTATACAGGCGACGTCATTCAAAAATTCAGAACCAGTGATGACTCTTTGGTGGGGCAAGTGAATATTTCTTCTGGAGATTGGAATACAATTATGATTACACCAGATGGAAGAAAAGGTTTTGCCAATGCAACCAGTTCAGGAAAAACAGTTGTTATCGATTTAAATTTAATGACTCAATTAGCGGTACTCACCGAAGATTTTCCACATGGGGGATTTATTACAAATGATGGTCACTATCTGTACCTCTCTTGCCAAAACGGAAATTATATAGTGAAAATAGATATCACTTCTCCTTTTTATGATAGCAATCAAATTGTTCTTATTCCAGGTGCTCAACCAACAACGAGTTCACTACTTGATCCGCATGAAATGATTTTATCTCCTGACGGTACCAAATATTTTGTCTCTTGTCAGAAAACTGCAGAGGTCAGAATATTACAGACTAATAATGATAGTTTATTAGCTGTCATTCCAGTGGGTGAAAAACCACAGGAATTTACTTCTCTTGCTTCTCTGAATAAAGTTTACGTAACATGTACTGAAGCAATTGTTTCAGCCAATAAAAAAGGATTAGTTTACTCTATCGATTGCAACACCTACGCAAAAGATAGTATCTATGCAGGGTTTCAGTCGCATGGTTTAGTTGCAGATGAATCTACTAAACTTATTTATGTGGCCAATCTAAATTTGGATCCCAATGGTCCGGCACCTCATCACATTTCGAGTTGTTCAGGAAGAAATGGAAATCTTACAATCATTGAAGCAAATACTTTTTCTATGTATTACAAACAACTTTCTGATGGTAGTACTTTTCAGTACAAAACTGAATTACTTCCATCTCCTTATTTTGTAACGATTAGAAATTAGTTTTACAAATTATTTTCTCGGTTTTAATGAAATCTCTAATTGCAATTTCTTGTAATTAATAATTGCATTGTAAGAAAATAAAATGTCGCTTCCAAGAACTCCATCAATAGTGTTAAAACCCATTTTTTCATAGCTGGAATTTACGTGAGCAAGGTCAAGCAAAATGGCTTTAAAATTAGAAACAACAACTTCACCAATTTCAAATTGGATTAGATTTGCAGAGCTTGTCGGCATACTATCAGTTCCTAATCCAGTAGATAATTTATCGTGTTCTTCTAATTCATGCGGGCCGATGAATTTCAAAATTTGTGTTTTGTCGAAGACCGTTCGAGAAGCACCAGTATCTAATAGCAAATGACAGTTAATCGAATTTACTTTCGCTTGAATCATCAAATGCAAACCATCGTCTTCTATATTCAAAATTTGTAAAGGAATTATTGACGTTGAGGAGAACATTTTTGTTAGCGAGTTTGGTTAATAAGTAAAAAGTAATAATTAATAAGTAATAAGGGCAGAGGTCAGAAATAGATTGAGAATTGAGGATGGAGAATTTAGAATTGAATTTGGAGAATTTATGATTGAAAATTTATGATTGAAGTTTGAGAATTTAGAATTTAGAATTGAAAATGGAGAATTAAAAATGGAGAATTTAGAATTGAAGATTGACAGACTCTAAATAATAAATGGTAATTGGGAGTTTTATTTTC
>JANLRG010000799.1:0-1014 GCA_031361545.1 Bacteroidota bacterium | reverse complement strand
TCATGCCTAATCATATTCACGGTGTTTTGATATTGGATAATACGACCCACGCCAACGCCAACGTAGTAGAGATAGGGCATTGCCCTATCTCTACGTTGGCGTTGGCGTGGGTCGTATTATCCAATATCAAAACACCGTGAATATGATTAGGCATGACAATAAATTTCCCCAATGTGACAAACGGGAAATGTTTAGGTATTTCATACCAAAACCCCTGTACAATAGCCCCGACTGTAGTCAGTTGCATCTTGGAATCCAAGCATTCACCAAAAAAATGTGTTCTATTGTGCGTGCATATCGTTATAAAATATGCTCCATCGTTAGCATAATCCCACCATTCGGCACGAGCAGAAGGGATTCTATATTTGCCTTTCCATTTATCCATTTTATCCAATCGTGTTAAGGTTGTAAAATGCCGTTTCTTTAATGTTTTAGTCAAGCATACCGCGCGTAATTACTCATTCTATGTTGTTATTATTACTCAAAGGCTAAGCAAAGCTATGATTTTTGTTTCCGTTCTACTGTTCCATTGTGTTATTTTTTATAAAAAAGATTCACCCCCCTCAGTACATAACCTTTTGAAAGCCTTTATACTGAGGGGGGTGAATCTTTTTTTAATGGTCTTGTTATTATTTAACCTTTGAAGTCGAAGACTCCCTACACACATGCACAGCCTCTCTACTGAACCTCAACGACAAGACGGGTGCCGTTAGCCTTTCATGGAATTGCGATTCTACAGGCGTGGTTCAACATGCTGTTGAGTACCAGATTCAAGGTGAAACAACGTGGCACAATGGCACATACAGTACCAGCAAATCAGTGGTGTTGATGGGTATTGAACCGCGTTCTTTCCTTCTGGTAAAAATCCGTTCGTTGGGTCGTAAAGAACTGAAAAGCGATTGGACTCCGCCCGTAGGTGTATTAGTATCGTAAATTCTTGGGCGTATGTGCTTGATACCCCTCAGTATTTTTTCACCTGTACAATTTTCCCAACTTCAACTTATGACCGTGTTC
>JANLRG010000791.1:0-2651 GCA_031361545.1 Bacteroidota bacterium | reverse complement strand
TGAATTGGATAGAGGAGAAGGAATTCCATGGAAAGGAAATTATTCTTCTTGGTTAGAACAGAAATCAAATCGTTTGGCTCAGGAAGAAAAGACAGAAAGCAAGCGTCAGAAAACATTGCAGAGAGAATTGGAATGGGTGAGACTTTCACCGAAAGGTCGTCACACTAAATCGAAAGCGCGTATTGCAGCTTATGATAAAATGTTGAATGAAGATACAAAAGAGAAAGAAGATAAATTAGAATTGTTTATTCCACCAGGTCCTCGTTTAGGTGGAGTAGTGATTGAAGCAAATGATATTTCTAAATCTTACGGCGATAAAGTTTTATTTGAACATTTAAGTTTCTCTTTGCCTCCAGCAGGAATTGTTGGAGTGATTGGTCCCAACGGTGCAGGAAAAACGACGCTCTTCAAAATGATTATGGGTCAAGAAAAACCTGATACTGGCGAATTCAAAGTTGGAGATACAGTTGTTATCGGATATGTTGATCAAACGCATGATGATCTTGTTCCGGGAAAAACTGTTTACGAAGTTATTTCTGGTGGAACAGACTCGATGATCGTTGGAAATCAAAAATTAAATTCGAGAGCTTATGTTTCTAAATTTAATTTTAGTGGAACCGATCAAAGCAAAAAATTGGAAGTGCTTTCGGGTGGAGAAAGAAATCGTGTTCACCTTGCGATTGCATTGAAGCAAGGATCAAATGTGTTACTGCTAGATGAGCCAACGAACGATATCGATATCAATACACTTCGAGCATTAGAAGAAGCGCTGGAGAATTTTGCTGGTTGTGCAGTAGTAATCTCTCACGATAGATGGTTCTTAGATAGAATTGCAACCCATATTCTAGCCTTTGAAGGCGACTCTCAAGTTTATTTCTTTGATGGTAACTTTTCAGAATACGAGGAAAATAAAAAACAACGCCTTGGCGATGTTCAACCACATAGACTAAGATATAAGTCATTAGTAAGGTAGAATTGAAGATTGAGAATTGAGGTTGGAAGATTGAAGATTGAGGATTGAGAATTGAAGATTGAGAATTTGTAATTAAGGAATCGGAATTTTCAATCAGTAGTTGGTACTAAAGACATCTTTAGTTTTTATTAAAGAAAAACTTTAATTTTAATTCACAATCTTCAATTCTAAATTCTAAATTCTCAATTCTTATTTATCAATTACATTCTCAATCTTCCATTCTCAATCTTCAATTCTCAATTTAACTTGAAGCCATCAATACCAAAAGGAACGCGTGATTTTTCTCCGATGCAAATGCGTCGCAGGAATTTTATTTTTGAAACAATCCGTACTGTTTTTCATCGATATGGTTTCGAACAAATAGAAACTCCTTCAATGGAGAATCTTTCAACGCTTGAAGGTAAATATGGCGAAGAAGGTGATAAGTTGCTTTTTCGAATTATCAATTCTGGAGAAGTTGTTGAGCAGATTAAATCTACAAATGGAAATATTAAAATGACGGATATTGCTGAGAAAGGTTTGCGCTATGATCTCACTGTTCCGTTTGCTCGTTTTGTCGTAATGAATCAAAATGATATTTCATTTCCATTCAAGCGTTATCAAATTCAACCTGTATGGCGAGCTGATCGCCCTCAGAAAGGTCGTTATCGTGAATTCTATCAATGCGATGCAGATATTATCGGGTCCAATTCACTCCTCAACGAAGTTGAACTCATCGCAATCATTCACAATGTTTTTGAATCGCTTAATTTTGGTGTGACTGTTAAATTGAATAACAGAAAAATTCTTGCAGGTATTGCTGAATTGATTGGCGCACCAGAAAAAATAATTGATATCACTGTTGCTATAGATAAATTAGAAAAGATTGGAATTGATAAAGTGATTGAAGAGTTACTGGCGAAAGGAATCACCAACGAAGCAATTTCAATTCTTCGTCCGATTATAGACTTAAAAGGAAGTAATGAAGAAAAATTAAATATTCTTTCGAATGTACTTTCTACTTCTGAAATTGGAAAAACAGGAATTGAAGAAATAAAAAAAATACTTGATATTGTTCGTGACCTCGTTCCAAAAGCAAATGTTGAACTCGATATTACATTGGCTCGTGGTTTGAATTACTACACTGGAGCAATCATCGAAGTTAAAACTAACGATACACGGACAACTTTTTCAGGAAGCATTTGTGGTGGTGGAAGATATGATGATCTAACTGGAATTTTTGGATTGCCCAATATGTCAGGCATAGGTATTTCTTTTGGAGCTGATCGGATCTATGATGTGATGGAAGAAATTGGAATTTTTCCTCCGTCAAGTGGAGCGTCAACAAAAATTCTCTTTGTTAATTTTGGAGAGAGTGAAGTACATTTTTGTCTTCAATTAGCCAATGAACTTCGATTAAGAAATATTAATACTGAAGTGTATCCTGATGCAGCAAAGATGAAAAAGCAAATGTCTTATGCCGACAAAAAAGAAATTCCATTTGTGGCATTAATTGGAACTGATGAAATGAGTTCGGGAATGCTTTCAGTAAAGGACATGAAAACGGGGGAACAATTAAAATTGACAAAAGAAGATTTGATTTCTCTTCTTGAAAAAAACTAATTATCTATTGTATGGCAAATTATAAAATTGGTTCTATAGAACTTTCGATTAATGTAATTGAAGATATTATTTATGA
>JANLRG010000788.1:0-1037 GCA_031361545.1 Bacteroidota bacterium | reverse complement strand
CATTCCCATTGAGGATTATGAATATGGTAGTGTTAAATATCTCCCTCAAATATATTCAATCATTGGAGTTTTTATGGATAAAATTGATTGAAATACTGAGGGGGTGTTTTAAACCAAAACACCCCTCAGTAAAATTGACGTTTTTAACTTACCTATCATATTTTCATTGTAGCAAGCTATTTATCCTTATTTTATTGGTTTTCCTTAGTCAACTATCAGTTTAACGACAGTGTTGTCATTCTGATTTTGAATATGGACGAGGTACAGACCTTAGATTTGAGCTTTTTAGTGGAGCAATAACCTCTATTCGCTATATCAAGAGCTACTTTTGCCGAATATGAACGATTTCCTTGAGCCATAATAATTGGCGAGTAATGCCTTAATAATTAATTAAATCCTCAACACTGGGTTGTCGAGAAAAAGTGTCCAGTAATTCTAATTGCAGATTAGTCAAAGGTTTGTCTAACGGATGGTGTTGTCATTTTTCAAATTATTTTGTTACAAAATTAAGTTTATTTATGAAAAAATGAAAGAAATTCTGGAAACAAAACTCTTTATCTTGATTTTCATTTTAACTTTGAATTAAAATTATCTTTTAATCCTCCACAAGCTCTTTATTCTTCCTCAACTCAATCACTTTCACTATGAACAGAAAAGAATTTCTCACCAACTCAGCTTTAGGAGTCGTAGGACTAACAAGCCTTTTGACTGCTTCTTGCAAAAACGCTACTTCAGAAACAAAATCTCCAGATGCAACGTCTGTTACGGCAGACAATTTTGAACTGAACGAAACTACCATTTCTGACCTTCAAGAAAAAATGGCTTCGGGCAAATACAGTGCTGAACAAATCACTAAAATGTATTGGCAACGCATTGAAGACATTGATAAAAAAGGGTACGCTTTAAATGCTGTCATTGAGTTAAACCCTGATGCCCTCGCTATCGCAAAAACAATGGATGATGAAAGAAAAGCAGGCAAAGTGCGCGGTGCTTTACATGGCATTCCTATTTTAATAAAAGACAATATTGACACCGCC
>JANLRG010000786.1:0-1027 GCA_031361545.1 Bacteroidota bacterium | reverse complement strand
ATAAAGAGCCGAACTGACAGCTGGGAAAATACCCCACTGCTTACCTTCTGCAAATTTTGATAAACCATCGCAGCGCACGATAGCATTGACTGAAGCAATGTAATTGAGGTTGAAGTGAACTCGACCAAAAAAATGATATAAGACGCTCACCACTTTTGTTACTGCTACCGATTATTTTACCTGCTTTATTAAAATCTGAAGCCGTTCCGATATTATTGCTTCCAATATAGTCTGTCAAGAACCCTGAAGCAGATAAACCAAAGCTCTCATTTACAATCCGTTGATATTCATAACCGGCTGTCAGATTCAAATTAGACAATGCGCTCCATAAGTTGAACATTACGGTATATTTAAGTGTCTTATTTGCTCTACATTCTCTCAAAAATACTGTTTTTTTTCTAAAAGTAGATACATAAACGTATATCTTTCAAGTGTTGTCTATTTTTTGTATTTTTGAGTAAATTATAGACAACTGAGAATGTCATGATTATACAAACACCATGAAAAAAATTTACGGGCTATCTCTCTTTTTCCTTTTTATGATTCAATATAGTTATTCGCAAGTCAATCTTGTACCCAATGCAGGTTTTGATTCAGTGGAGTGTGCTACAAAAAAATTGTATGATTGGAAATTTACTGGTTTTGGACTGCCCTTCAATGAGTGTTTTCCTTTAGGATTCCCTCCTGGAAATAATGTGAAAGTACCCTTCA
The DNA here is from genome assembly GCA_031361545.1 of Bacteroidota bacterium. Classification (GTDB taxonomy): domain Bacteria; phylum Bacteroidota; class Bacteroidia; order AKYH767-A; family 2013-40CM-41-45; genus JADKIH01. The sequence continues at coordinate 316 of JANLRG010000786.1, read as the reverse complement.
TCAATCCCAACCCTTGGAGCTATTCCGATGGCTATCAGTTCGCGCACAGTGGAAAAGGATATGCTGGGATTGAAGTTTATGGTGGCAGAGGCTATCTGACTGCCGTACTGAAAGAGGAACTCAAGCAGTATAAAACTTATTTTGCCCGATTTTTTGTGGTGCCTTATTATCCTATTTATGATTGGATAAAATGGCCCTACACGGATGCGATTGGGATGGTGGTCTCACCTTTTGATAACTCAATTCAGGGCAATTCTAACTCTTATTTTGGTGAAAAACCAGTGATAGAAAATCAAGGTAAATTATTGAAAGACAC
>JANLRG010000776.1:0-2128 GCA_031361545.1 Bacteroidota bacterium | reverse complement strand
AAATGGAAGCCGCAGCTGCAGCATGACCATGCATACCTTTCATATACACATACGCGGACAAGTGCAAGGCGTGGGCTTTCGTCCATACGTTTTTCGATTGGCAGAACAGTTTTTACTGAGGGGGTGGGTCAATAATGCTCTTGATGGTGTACATATCGAATTCACGACTAATCAAACAATTGCACTTGATTTTTATGAAAAATTGCTTGAAAATGCGCCTGTTTTATCAAAAATAACCCATTCGAGCATGGGAATAATTGAAAATAAGTTCTTTGACAATTTTAAAATTATTCATAGCGACGAAGGTCAAAAAGCCAATTTGCTCCTAACACCTGATTTTGCTTTGTGCGATGATTGTCGAAGGGAACTGAAAGATCATCAAAATCACCGCTTTCAATATCCCTTTATTGCATGTACGAATTGCGGACCGAGGTATTCGATTATTAAAAATTTGCCGTATGACCGAGATAAAACCACGATGGACGCCTTCAAAATGTGCCCCACGTGCTACAATGAATACAATGATGTTCATGACCGCCGTTATTATTCGCAAACGAACTCTTGCGCTACTGACGGAGTGACTCAAAGTCACTCCGTCAGTGAAGTGGTTTCAGCGATTATTGATGGTAAAATAATAACCATAAAAGGCATTGGCGGCTATTTATTGATGTGCGATGCGACAAATGCCGAAGCCATTAAAACGCTTCGACAACGCAAGCACCGCCCGACAAAACCTTTTGCAGTCATGTATCCGAGCTTGGAAATGCTTGAAAAGGACGTGATACTGAGGGGGTGTGAAAAACAAGCATTACAGAGTCCACAAGCACCTATCGTTCTGTTAAATCTAAAAGAGGAATTAACATCGTATATCCATGTAGATTTAATTGCGCCAAAGCTTTCTCAACTCGGCGTCATGTTACCTTATACACCGCTTTTTGAGCTGATTATTCAAGTGATTGGTAAACCTTTAATTGCAACGAGTGGAAATATCAGCGGTTCGCCAGTCATTTTTCAAGATGATAAAGCAGAGGAATACCTTACTGAAATAGCAGATTTAATAGTGTCGAATAATCGTGAAATAGTCGTTCCGCAAGATGATTCGGTGGTCAAGTTCACTGAATATTATGGTAAACAGATAGTGATTAGACGGTCGAGGGGATTTGCACCTACATACATAAGCCCCCCCCGCCCCCAAAGGGGGAGTCTACATGTAGAAAGCACCCCCTTTGGGGGCGGGGAGGGCTTGGCACTTGGGGCGATGCTCAAAAGCACTTTTTCATGGGCGCATCAAGGCAATATATATGTCAGTCAATACCTCGGCGATTTAGAAAATTTTGATACACAAGAGAGTTTTCAGCATACATTGAATCATTTTTTAACCATTTTTGATGATAGACCACAGCATATTATTACTGATAAACATCCCAATTATTTTTCAACACAACTGGGGGAACGCCTTTCAAAGGAATGGCAGATACCCCTCAGTAAAGTGCAACACCACAAGGCACATTTTGCCGCAGTGATGGCTGAAAACAACCTTTTTGAAGCGGAAGAACCTATTTTAGGAGTCATTTGGGATGGTACAGGCTTGGGCGATGATGGCAATATTTGGGGCGGCGAGTTTTTCAAACATGAGAATGGGAATTATTTACGTTGCTATTATTTCGATTATTTCCCTTTGATTTTGGGCGATAAAATGCCACGCGAACCACGTATTTCAGCTTTGAGTTTGGCGTATGATGTAAAGGGTGCTGATGATTTTTTAAGTAAAAAGTTCTCTGACACTGAGGGGGTGCTGTATAGAAAAATGCTGACGCAAGAAGGTGTTTTACGAACCTCCAGCGTCGGTCGCCTGTTCGATGGCGTCGCCTCGCTCTTAGGTTTGGCGGATAAAGTAAGTTACGAAGGGGAAGCAGCGATGCTTTTAGAGGAATCAGCGAAGCAATATTTCAAGAAAAGTAGTTTAGATTTTTCAGAAAGCTATATTTCGGAAGACAGTTCTTATTACCGCATCCCAACTAAAACGTTGATTCAAAACATCGTTTTTGATTTAAAAAAAGGTAAAAACATAGATTTAATAGCAGCTAAATTTCATGTTTCATTAGTACACATTATTAAAAAAGTGGCT
>JANLRG010000762.1:0-1639 GCA_031361545.1 Bacteroidota bacterium | reverse complement strand
GTGGTGCAGGGGGCAATACCAAGCCCATTTTTTCAAAGCGTTGTTCTGGTGATAATTGTTCCATTTTATAATTGGTTTATGTTTAAACAAATAAATTCAACAGCAAAACCCCAATCAATCCTACAATAGACACAATTGTTTCCATCATAGACCACGACCGAATCGTGTCTTTTATACTCAAATTAAAATACTCTTTAAAAAGCCAGAAGCCAGTGTCATTCACATGAGAAAATAGTAAACTTCCTGCTCCAACTGATAGCACCATCAAACTCGGATTGACATTGTAGCCGCCTATCAATGGCGCCAAAATGCCCGCAGTAGTCAAACCTGCTACTGTTGCCGAACCTAAACATACTCGAATAATGGCAGCCATCAACCATGCTAAAATAAGCGGTGGCATATTGACATTTTTTAGAATACTGCTCAATTGCTCTGTTAAACCACCATCTAATAGAACCTGTTTGAGGGCTCCTGCGCCACCAATAATCAGTAAAACCATCGCTACATCTTTCACAGCAATGCCGTAAGTATCCATAATAGCTGGCATCTTTTTACCCATATTCAGCCCTAAGGTAAAGGTGGCAAGGATTAGCGCAAGCAACATAACGATAGCTGGATCGCCGATAAAATGAGCAATCCTAACAATATCTGCATTTTGAGGAAAAACAATAGGCACCAACGTGGTGACAGCCAAAAGTATAACAGGAAATAGGGCTGTAATAAAACTATTCAAACCACTCGGCAAGGCTTCATCTGGCAGATTGACGCTTTTAAATGCCTCAGTAGGTTGAGATTTTATATTGGTCAACGTTTTTGCATACAGCGGACCCGCTATAATGATGGCTGGGATGGCAATCAAAATCCCATAAAAAAGGGTGAAGCCCATATTCGCATTAAACTGAACGACTAAAGCGGCAGGAGACGGATGTGGTGGTAAAAAACCATGCGCTACTGATAAGGACGCTAACATGGGTAAACCTATCGGTACAGCAGGTAATTTATATTGATACACCACTGAAAAAATAAGCGGTATCACCAATACAAACCCGACGTTGTAATATAAAGGAATTCCAATGATAAACCCAGTGCTCATCAGTCCCCATTGGATATATTTTTCTCCAAAAATACCGAGCATCAACGCCGCAATTTTTTGAGCCGCCCCGCTTTCCGCTACCAATTTGCCGAGCATTGCCCCCAATATGATAATCACAATGAGCGATCCCAGCATATCGCCAATGCCTTTCTGAATAGATCCAGATATTTTCTCTAAAGGAATACCGACCATAAAGCCAGTATAAATAGATACGCATAAAAAAGCAAGGAAGGGGTTGACTTTCACGGCTGAAATCAACAGAATTAATAGTACAAGGCTGGAGATGATTATAAATAAAGTCATGTTGGTTATTGGTTAATCGTTATTGGTTGTCTCAATCTTTTCAATCTTTAATCCAAGCGATTGCAGGCGCGGTACAATATCCCCATAGCCGCGTTCAATCATCGGTACCCCCCTCAGTATAGTCGTGCCTTTAGCGACTGCAGCGGCAATAACGTAAGCTAGACCCGCTCTCAAATCGGGAATTTCTAAAGGTTCGTCAATCGCATGAAGGGGCGTAGGTCCTGATATAATGGCTGAGTGTTG
>JANLRG010000731.1:0-1679 GCA_031361545.1 Bacteroidota bacterium | reverse complement strand
CCTTTTTGTGAAATAGGCAACGGACGACCCATGTCCTGTTGAAAGACACACGTAGAGCATCTCGCATTTCTATATATACTAACATATTCCATCCGTCATTGGCATCAGCACCAGCAGATTGAACGCGAATTTGCGTTATAGCTGATTTGTCCGTCTTAAGATTGTCAAAATAGGCACAAACCAAACTTTCAAATTTATCTTGGTCTTTAATTTCATTAAAAGAAAGTTTCATAAGCGTAGATTTACAATTGAATGATTGAATAAAAGTGCAAGTCTAACCACTTTTTCTTTATCAAACAAATATTTGTTTTAAACATAAAACAAATATTTGTATCAAATTGTAACCTAAACCTTTAATGCTTGAAAGCATTTTCATAACACCCAATCCAATCTTCTACGGACATTTTAGTTGCTAATTCGCCAATGAAATCAAACGGAATATCCGTCATTTTTTTAAAACGCATACAGCTTTTACCCATATCCAGTTTTCCCAAACCTGTTTTTGCATATTCATCAATAAACCATTTTAGCAGTTTAGTATCTGCGTAAATACCCATGTGATAAAAGTTAATGCTGTTTTTTTGCGAAGCCAAATTAATAAATGGCAAAGGCAATTTAGGATTGCAATGATACCCTTTCGGATACAACGCGTGCGGCACGACATAGCCTAACATGCCATAACTCATTTCTTCTCTAAACCCTTTTGGCAAGTTAATCAAAAGGGCTTCACGGAGTTTAGTCATTGCCTCCTTCCTATCTTCAGGTAAGGCGTCCATGTAGTCTTCAGGTAATTCAGCTTTTGATGACATAATTTTATTTCTTTTTTAAAATGAAAGCAGAAACCAATGCGCCTAAAATGCCAATTGGCAACGGCTCGATAAGTGTAAGTGCAAAGATACCAAAAGGTGTTTGATAATAGTCTTTGTATTGTTGTAATTCTGCTTGGTTTTTGCTTAATTCCAGTGTACTTGCGCCACTTTCTTTGAGTTTATTGATGCTAAATGTGGCATAATCGTCCATAAAATTAGGAATAAAATTGTAATAAACAACCAACCACATCAAAGAATAACAGGCGGAAGAAATCAAAGCAATGCCCAATCCGATTAATAAACCTTGCATAAAGGTCACTTTCCCTTCATTGTCGTTATCGCGGAAGGCTTTGATGCCAAAGAAAATGACCGCCATAGAGACAATGATTAATGAAAAACCGACATAAGCGGAGTTGTTAAAACCGACTTTATCGAAGCCGTAGGATTTTAAAACAAGCGTAATCATTAAGATACAAACCGCCGCAATTGCGCCAAAAAGAGTCCGTAGATGAATAAGGTTTTTTTCATAAAGCCTATTGAAAATTAGTATTAAAATTATAAAAAGTACCCCCTCAATATTTCATCCCCAATCCAAATTGGTCGCCTTTTTTCACCGCTTTACCTTTTTTAAAATGTATTTCTACTACTTTTTCACTTTGGACGATGTTACCCTTTTCATCAGACAGGCTTTTGATGATTTTTTTAGTGGCAACATCAATTATTTCGCCTGTACTTGGTATAGCTTGACGCCCGTCGAGTGTAAAAGTAATCCATCCTGGTTGGTCGCGCACAGCAATACTGGCGATTTGTTTTGGTGGCATTTGAGTGGCATCAAAAACGTGCATTTGTTGATTTGCGCCAACTGATATC
>JANLRG010000724.1:0-2763 GCA_031361545.1 Bacteroidota bacterium | reverse complement strand
CTGTACCAGTTTTCCTGTAGTATATTCTGCTCCACTAATAGTCTTCGTATATTTATAATTTTTCGTAACCCCTCCTGAGTTTGTAATAGTTTTTATCCTTACACCTCCGGCAGAATAGGCTGTTACGTCCATAAAATTATCCATTGAAAATTTATGCTCTTCATAATCAAACACAACATTTCCTCCAGTTGGATAATTAATTTTCTTTAAAATACCCGCTTTAGTGCTATCAAAAGTAGGCGTTCTATCATTTGCTAAATTATATCCGGTTGGCTGGTTTAAAATAAAATAATCAGTATTTAAAGCCCCAATATTATAGCGATGGAAGATAGAATAAATCGTTTGAAAATTTGTAACTGTTGCAGAATTATATATAAAATTGGGATAGGCGTATAATTTGGGTAATAAACTTTGCGTCTTAGTTGGCCCATTATAATAACCCCAAAAATCTTGATGCGGTGAATGACGAGGTGGCAAAGGCGTTTCGTCATATTCGAATGAAAAAGGTTCAACCGAAGTTGTACCACCAAATTTTCCAGTTTCAGTTACAGACAATAATTTTAGCCTTTCTGCATGTTTGTTCACATAATCAGGAGTAACAGAGCATCCGCTATCTAATACCTTTTGGAATGAGCCATAATTAAAAGCAAACTCTTTCAGATTGACGGTTTCGTCAGTTCCTCTTAGAATTATTTTATCAAGTGCCTTACTTTTGCTAAAAGCTGTACCCATTTTATCGATTAACCATGTTGGATAGTAAAGATCAATGCGTTCAGTTGAAGCAGGCTCAAATTCAGCACATCCTGTTAGTGAATTAATGCCTTCTACGATGGTATAAGACTTAATCTTTTTTAATCTTTTTCCGAAAGTAGTAACTACAGAACTAGATTTAGAATAAGGTTGACTACTTGCACCTTCAGATTTCGATTGATTTATATTACTATGGTCAATCATAATTTCTTTATCATATTCCAAATCAAAAGCTAATTGCCCCATTGGATTATAGATTTTTGATAAATACCATGCAGTATAAGCAGCTCTTCTTTTAAATAAAGGTGTTTGATATGGTCTTTTTAGTTGTGGATTACAATCGCTGTAAGTACCATATTCAGAAGAACCATTATCTTGACCTTCACTATCACTATGGGTTATTTCTTTTTGATTGAAAATGTAAGTGCTACCATCCGGCGTTGTTATTTTAAACTCAGTAATACCCCCTTCAAATGCAGAGGTCATTCCAATTGCTGAATACTCAGCCATTATATTCTGTGTTGGAGATATTGTATATTCTATCTTTAGATCATCATTGGATAAAACTTTGGCGATTCCATCTTTATCAAAAATAAATTGTCCTGTGTAGCCATTAAAGTTGAAATTGAAAATATCAGCCTCTGAGTCATAAGCATCAATTTTAGGTCTTAAAAGTGCATAAAATTGATAATTAAAACCATTTACTTCTTTAGTAATATTATCATCAATAATAAATTTAGTATTGTCATCAACGAATCCCAATTGTCTTACATGTACAGTGTCAAAAGTTCTACCTAAAATCCAAAGTCTTTCATCTATAGTGTAATCATTTACAGGTTTGTTATACAATTCTATGACTTTATTTCTGCTGTAAAGATATCCTACATCACTAAAGTCATATTTAAGATCTAAAAACTGATTACAATAATCACAGATAGTTGATACAGTTTCAGGAATATTACTGCTACAATCCGCGCAATTAAGGCATGGAAACATACAATGAAAAATTGTAGGTTTAAACTTAAATACATCATCAGGTTGGTCTCTTATTTCTCTTGTAATCACACCGCCTGCATTTAAACTAAAGCCTAAACCCACCCAAGAAGCTATTTGGTTCACTTTGTTATCAGACGCATGATAGCTTAAAGAAATAGGCATAGTCATATCATTGCCACTCAATTGAGTAATAGGGACATTCACTTGCGGCATACCATTGTAAAGGCTAACTGGCACTTCGCCATATTGACCAAGTCCGGCAGCTGTAGGAGAAGGAGGAAGTTTGTTTTTTAAAACACTTAAATCCACTTTAGGTGTAGCTTGTGAATAGAGAGAAAAATTAAAACTGATTAATAGGCTAAAAGTTAAAATTCGTAGGATGAGCGTTGCTGAGTTCATAAATTAACAGTTTTGAGTTTTAGTAAATATTTTTATGTGATAGATAAATTTTAGTAATACAAATAGTATATAATCCTCAATGGCTACATCTCAAAAAGATAATAGTCAACAAGGTGCATGAAGGACGACCTTCAGGCGCAGCAAGAAATTGTAAATTATGACAGAAAGCAGTTAATTATGCCATTGGCATCTATTGGGAAAAGATATAGTTTTTGCTCGTTCGGCTTGTCTTAAATGTATCAATCGGTTTGTCATACAGTGGTCGTTTTATGTTAGTTAGTAAATAAAATTTTCATGAAGTTTGCTAATATATCGGCAAGTTGTATGATTGTTTTTTATTTTCCAAATTTTTCAACACTTTTTTTTAAATTATTTTTTTTCCTCATAAATGTCAAAATGACACTTATGAGGAAAATTTTATCAGAAAAATAATTGTCATTTTGACGTTTATTGAAGGGAAAATGCCTTTGAAAAAACTCAAAGTCAGAAGCGTTTGATTTTTTTACTTCGGAAAAAACTCAAAGTCAGAAGTGTTTCATTTTTTGACTTCGGAAAAAATCCAAAGTCAGAAGTGTTTCACTTTTTGACTTCGGAAAAAACTCAAAGTCTAAAGTGTTT
>JANLRG010000653.1:0-2481 GCA_031361545.1 Bacteroidota bacterium | reverse complement strand
GCCGAGCGGGGGCGTATATGGGAAGCAAGTTAGCATTTTCTGTACAGTCTTTTTTTGATGTAGCCGAATCCACCTTTTTAACGTATGCCTCCGGTGAACCACGTATGAAAGATAAAAAATTAATCGATTTCTTTAGAACTTTATCCAGTTGTTCGGAAGTAAGTTGACGAGTTCGAATGTTTTTGTGTCTGGTAATCGAAGTAAAACATCTGCCAGCCATTCTTTCGGATTCACGTTATTCATTTTACAAGTACCGAGTAAAGAATAAATCATTGCTGAGCGCTGGGCTCCTTCGTGTGAGCCGGAGAACAAATAGTTTTTTCTGCCTAGTACCGTTGGACGAATCGCGTTCTCCACTAAATTATTATCGATCTCTAAAAAAGCGTGATCAAGATAAATGGTTAATTTTTTCCACCGTGCTAATGAATAAGAGATGGCTTTGCCAATCGGAGTTGCAGGTGTAGTAGTTATTATTTTTTCTTTCAACCACTTTTCTAAAGTGTATAAAATTGGACGTGATTGCTCCTTGCGCAGCGATAATATTTCTTGCTTGGTTTTGTTTTCCTCTTTAATCTCTCTTTCTACTTCATACACCTTTTGTAATTCATTCAAAAAATATTCTGCAACGGATTTGTCATTGTCTAATGCTTTTTCAAAATACCTGCGTGCATGAGCCATGCATCCCACCATGGTAATGCCCGAATGCTTTTCAAATTCATCATAGCCCGAATAACCATCGGTCTGAATAAATCCGTTGTAATTTTTTAAAATTTCCTTTGGCCATTTACTCGCTCTTCCCGGTCGGTAATCATACAAAACCATTCGTTGTTCTACGGATCGATATACCCATAAATATCCACGATGTGTTTTTCCTTTCACATCTTTGTCTTGAACAGGATGCGGCGTTTCGTCGATCTGCAAATAATTACTTTGAAGTGATTGCGATTTCAACACTTCATATAATGGTTCAAATAATTTACAAAGTTGTCGTGGAGTATCTGCCAGTGTAGAATAGGCTAATTTTATTCCAGCGCGCTTAAAGCGTTGCTCTTGCCGATAGAATGGAATGTGATCGCAATATTTATTGATTAATAATTGAGCAAGCAGATTTTCTCCGAACAATCCTTTTTCAATTGGTCGTGTAGGGAGATTTCCAATCACTACACCGCCGCTTTGCTTAGAAGCGAATTTTAAGCGACGATATTGTTTGACATAAAACTTTCCGGGAATTTCTTCTAATACTTCTGTGACTTCTTCACCAATCGGTTTTTCAGTCGTGTTTACATCATAACCTTCAGGATAAATCAAAATCACTTCACGTGGTAGGGAGTCAGGAAAACTCTGACGAAGCGGATGACTTTTCTTTTTTGTTTTCTTACGCTCATGCGCTTCAATGGTGATAACTTCTTCCAGAGTAGGTTCATCAGTAGTTTCAATTTCGATTGGTAGCGATAGTTGATCCGGTGAGCCACTTGAAACAAAACGTTCGCTCTTTGCTCCGAAGACAACTCTTCGAAGCTGCTCTAGTTGATATTTTAAGAAGGCTATTTCAGATTGAGAATTTTGCTTCAGTACTAAAATTTCAGATTGCGAATTTTCAAAAGCTTGACGTAATTGTTTGTTTTCTAAAAGCAGGTCTTGCGTCTGATTCACTCTGTAAAAATAAATTAAATTCTCGCAGAAGAATAATTATCTAAATAATTTTTATTCACATTTTCATGTACATATCGTGTTCTTTTTTTTACTGATGAAAGAATAATTCCGTTTAAAATAAATTGCAATTGATCCGAACTGATTTCGATGGCTGCGCTTTTTTGTTTTTCTTTCGGAAGCTCGAACGTTCCTTTCTCCAGCCGCTTTGAATAAATTGCAAATCCATCTCCCTGCCAATGCAAAATTTTAATTCGATTCTTCGTTCGTGATAAAAACACAAACACATCACCCAATAGTGGATCTGTTTTAAATTCATTTCGCACCAGGCCGCTCAGCCCATCAAAGCCTTTACGCATATCACAAGAACCACCATAAACAAAATAACGTAACCGATCACTGAAAGCAACTTGCATTTTATTTTACGAGCAATTGGAAATACTCCAGCGGAAAAGGCTGATAAAATTTGATCGACAAACAACCTTTCTGTACTTCCGCAAAAATTGTTTTTTGAACCGGCAGCTTAACTTCAGTAAATGAGGACAACTCTTTTTTTATTTTCGGCAGCAACGTGTCGCACCAATTCACGAACGTATAATATCTCAAACCATTTTCAGTGGCGAATTTCATTTTCGATTTTCCGCTGGCCTGCCACTGAGAAATATACTTTTCCTTTTCTTCTTTTGTAAATACTTTTTTCTTTAAATTGTTTTGATTTTCCATAACACGATTTTATCGCACAAAGAAAAATTATGAAAGGGGTTCAATCAACGTGTACTTCACCGGAGGGATACAAAGTAATTGACCTTGCACTTAGTAAAAAGAAGTTTA
>JANLRG010000636.1:0-1187 GCA_031361545.1 Bacteroidota bacterium | reverse complement strand
ACCCCCTCAGTATCGGCACAATTAGCAAGGCGATTAAAAGCCTTAAAAAACGTTTATTTTGCTGACAGATTTCGCAAATTACTCAATCTTTTGCTCCTCTATTTCCAAAAACAATCTAATGCGAGGACACAACAAGGCGGCAAAGAATATTTGCTTTGTCATGACTATCACCTTGTTTTTGAAGATATGGTTGATATGCTTTTGACTGATGAGGTAATGGATAATAAACTGAAAAATCAACCCGATGGAAAAATTGTTGACCATTTATTTAGCCATCAATCACTTTTTGCACCCGACGATATTTGGTACATAGGTGATTCCAAATATTACAAAGAAAGTACAGTTTACCATGAAAACCCAATTTGGAAACAACATACTTATGCCAAAAATATCATCCAATACAATATTAACCTTTTCAACAAGAACAAGGAAGTGAAAGGACGCTATCGAGATGAATTGACTGAGGGGTATAATGTAACACCTAATTTTTTCATTCAAGCATTTATTCATCATGATAATTTATTCAAAACGGATGCAGAGTTTAATTTTGATGAAAGTAAAGAACCCCATCTAAATTATCATTTTGAAAATCGGTTGTTCGACCGTGACACGTTGTCAGTTCATCATTTTCAAATCAATTTTTTATTTGTCTTGCGTTCATACATAACGCAAGATAATTCTCAAAAACAAGCCTTTAAGGCAACCGCTATTCAAACAATACGAGAGGCAGTTTTAAAGTTTTATAACAACAAATATGAATTTCACGTATTGGCTTTTAATGATAAAGACGCTCTTAAAACGTTCATAACTGCTCACTTTAAAGATTTGAACGGTAAGATATATCAAACAAGTGCTGATGATGGATTATTATGGTTGGCATTGGTTAAAGATAGAAACCAAGCGCAAGAGAATGAAAAAATTGAAGAGTTACTCTACAGTTTTGACTCCAAAGTTGTTTTAACACATTTAATAGCTTTACGATTAAAATAAATATGTCGCAGATACTGAGGGGTAGTATTGGCTAATATAAAAAAAGATACTACCTTTGAAGTGTTATTTTACCAATACTTTTACTGATATATTAATAAAGGGTCAATGGATGCTAAAGCGATAAATAAATGGCGACAAGCCAATAAGCGGTTATTTTATCAATTTCCGAGTGAATGGGTTGCCTTTTCGCCCGAGCT
>JANLRG010000575.1:0-1220 GCA_031361545.1 Bacteroidota bacterium | reverse complement strand
GGTTTTGACCCCTCAGTATCTGTGGCGTTATTGGTAAAAAATATGGAAAAATATGAAGCCAAAGGCAAAGCGATGGCAGAAGAAGTATTTAAAATACTCAATAATAAGCCCATTCATGGCATTTATATAACAGGTAGTGGTGCCAATATCGGTACAGCTATGCAAGCCGCTTTGATTATGAGTGAAAGTACAAAGCGCAATTTCAATGGTTTGCCGATGGCGCAATATGACCACGGACCCAAAGAAACGGCTCAAAATAGTATTGTTATACAGATACTTACCAAAGGCGCAGCTTATGAAAGGACACTTAAATTATCGGAAACCATACAGGCAGCAGGGGCGCACGTCCTCACAGTCGAAGAACCCGAAGCGGAGGAACATTTTTCGATTATACACAACAGCGTACCGTTCAATTTTATGGCGTATTATCTGTCTCAAAAGTTGGGGATAGGAGAGACGTTTACAGTTGGCGGAAAGGTGACGGAAGTGGTTTAAGTCTATAAGGCAAAAGGTTAAAGCGGAAATTGCACACTTACTTTGAAACTAAACAACAATCATAATGGAAAGAAGAGATTTTATACAAAAAACGTCTATAATGACGGGCGGAATGTTATTAAATGCCTCATTAACAGACTTATGGGCGGGCAAAAAAAGCCCTACAATTTTACTCGTTTCGGGTTGGCAAGATGTCAATATTGGTGATATTGGACATACGCCAGGGCTATTGCACGTTTTGGAAACCTCTATACCGAATGCAACCGTAATTTTATGGAAAAGAAGCAATGGAGAACAAGTAAAGAAATTGTTAAATAATAATTTTCCGAAAGTCAAAATTATTTATGGAGATGTCAATAAGGAAAAAGACGTGGACAATCCCGAAATAATGGCAGCCTTTAAAAAGGCAGATTTGATGATACACGGTTCAGGTCCTCTATTGGTGGGTGCTGATAATTTAGCAAGTTGGATGAAACATACCACCAAACCGTTTGGTGTTTTTGGCGCAACGCTTGAAAATCCAAGTACTTATCATCAAAGCATTTTGACAAAAGCGGCTTTTATTTATACACGAGAAACAAAATCTATTGAGCATTTGAAAAAAGCGGGTATCACAGGCGCGCATATTCAATTTGCGCCCGATGCCACGTTTTTTATCCATATTCGATATGACGAAAAAGGCTATGCTTTTTTGAAAGCAAACGATTTGAAAGACAAAAAATTCA
>JANLRG010000574.1:0-2337 GCA_031361545.1 Bacteroidota bacterium | reverse complement strand
AGGGTCTTGGAGACTTGCACAAGGGTCTTGGAGACTTGCACAAGGGTCTTGGAGACTTGCACAAGGGTCTTGGAGAAGTTTTTAAGGGTCTTGAAGACAAAATAGCCTATTTTGTCGAAAATAGTCATCCTTGACCTATTCCATACTGAGGGGGTGTAAAAGATACGCCATTAAATTATTAGATTTGTTTTCAATATTTATAGATTAATTTGCAAAAAAAAACTTAACAAAATGAAAGAAATTAAATTCACTAAATTCCTCATCCTCTTGCTTATAGCCTTGGGTTTCAACCAAATCGCTTATTCAAAACCTATTCACAACCCAGATTATACCTTAGTAGTAGAAGGTTTTGATTGGGGACCGATGGTGAATAAGGTAATTGTTGGATTAGATGCTCCTTCCAAAACAGTGGATATGCAAGACTACGCAGTCGTGGCAGAAAGAAGCCATAGTTGTGCAGAAGTACCTGCCGCTTTTGCTAAAGGAAGTCGAACCGTCGTTTTTGCTTACATGTCTGACGATAAAGGAAATAGACTTGAAGAGAGTCCGTTTATCACCCTTGTTTTAGCAGTGGCTCCTAATTCTCCCATTGGTTCTGCCCTACAATATTCTCAAAAAGCGGCTTGTCGGGGCAATCAATGGGTGGATTATAAAGTAACTGTAACAAATACTAAAACCAGCCAAATGTGGAACAAAGAGAAAAATCGCATTATGCCCTTGGTTGATGAATTTGATTTGACAGGTAAATACACATATGGAACCGGCAAAACGATGTCTTATGCTCATTTTACGCCTAAAAAAGCTGCTACAAAACGCCCCCTCATTATTTGGCTTCATGGCGGCGGCGAAGGTGGTACTGACCCAACCATACCGCTGACTGGAAACAAAGCCTTTAATTATGCATCGAGCGATATACAGAAATATTTTGGCGGTGCTTATGTGCTTGTGCCTCAATGCCCGGGAGCGTGGATGCACAATAAAGAGGGTGTTACGCAGCCAGGAAGTGGCGAAGATGTGTATAATGTAGGTCTTATGGCTTTGATAAAGGAATTTGTAAAAACACATCCAGACATTGATACGAAGCGAATTTATGTGGGTGGCTGTTCAAATGGAGGCTATATGTCATTGAAATTAATACTGAAAGAGCCATCCTATTTCGCAGCAGGCTATATCAGTGCTTTGGCGTACCAATCGCAATACATTACTGATGCCCAAATCAATAGCATAAAAAATGTGCCTATATGGTTTATGCATTCCAAAGACGACAAAACGACCGACCCCTTGACCACAGCGGTGCCTGTGTATGAAAGACTCAAAAAGGCAGGTGCTAAAAATGTGCATTTTAGCTTTTATAATCACGTTATTGACCTGACGGGTATGTTCGGAGGAGAGAATTACTACTTCAACGGGCATTGGTCATGGATATATTCACATTCAAATCAAGCTCATACCGAATACGATGGGTCTGAAGTATTATTATCTGGAAAACCAACCACACTCATGGAATGGATGGCTGCACAGGCGAAGAAATAGAGGTCATTGCCACGAATGTGCGAATAATTCGCGTATTCGTGGCAATAAAATAACTCACAATTCATCTATAAATCGAAAAATCATGTTTAAAAAAATCCTCTTCCTTGCTATCCTTTGGGCAAATACATTACCTGCACTTTTAGCCCAACCCGTCGAACGGTTTATAAAAGTAGTGGTGGCTGCTGACCGTCCTGATTGGACATATAAAGTGGGTGAAAACGTCCAATTCACCATTTCTGTTTTTAAGAATAATAATTTGGTCAATAATGCTAAAGTCCGCTATGAAATTGGTCTTGAAAAACAAGAACCGAGGTTGAAAGATTCAACTATATTCCAGAGTGGTTTCAAAATAATAGATGCCGGCACTCTGACAACGGCTGGGTTTTTACGCTGCATTGCCATAGCAGAAATTGATGGTAAAGAGTACCGCAATCTCGGCACTGCTGGTTTCGACCCCCTCAGTATTACCCCCACTGTGGACAATCCAACGGACTTCGATACCTTCTGGAGCGATGCCAAAATTGAATTAGCTAAAATACCGCTCGATGCTAAAATGACACTGCTGCCTGAACGATGTACAGAAAAAACGAATGTATATCACGTGAATATTCAAAATTTTAGGCTCGGCACGAGGCTGTATGGCATTTTATGCGTTCCAAAAAAGGAAGGTAAATATCCTGCTTTATTGCAAGTGCCGGGTGCCGGTGTGCGCCCTTATGCGGGGGATATTATCAATGCAGAAAAAGGTATTATTACTTTGCAAATCGGCATTCATGGCATTCCTGTCAACATGGACCCCTCAGT
>JANLRG010000573.1:0-4162 GCA_031361545.1 Bacteroidota bacterium | reverse complement strand
TGAACGATGGTAGTTTTAAAAAATCACTTTTCTTTTTGTTAAGTTCACTAACAGGGCGGAAGAAAGCTTGGTATAATGTATAGGTGAAACTTTTTTTCTTTGCAAAAGCTTCCATTTTTCTGTAAACTCTTAAAGAGTCTTTTTTCACCTCCATATTTTGAGAAAGTGCTGGAGTACTTACTGCAGCGAGAAAAATTATATAAAAAATTTTTATTAAAATTTTCAGCTGTGATTGCATTTATTTTCAAGTCATTTTTTATTTATTTGACGGGCTTCTTTCTTTTTAAAGGTATCTTAAAATTGAAGATTGCTCCTCCTTTGTCAAACTGCATATCACCAAGAAGAAATCCGAAAGGTTTCAAAGGTTCTATTCGATCAAAAACAACTTTGGCTATAGCCGTTAATGGAATAGAAAGAAACATACCCGGAATTCCCCATAATGCTCCACCAAAGAGTACAACGACAATTGAAATTAAGCCGTTTATTTTTACTCTTGAAGCGACAATTTTCGGGACGATAAAATTATTGTCAATAAATTGAACCATTAGATAGACAATCAATACCCAAAATGCAACGACAGGAGACTGTGTGGCAAAAGCCATTAACATTGGTATGGCAATAGCGACTAAACCACCGATGTAAGGAATAATATTAAGTAATGCTCCTATGATGCCAATTAAAATCGCTGATTGAACTCCTAAGATCAATAGTCCAATGGAATTAAGCGCAGCAACAATAAAAGCTTCGAGTGACAATCCTATGAGATAGCTTTGAATGAGTGATTTGGTTTCAACCAAAACTTCAGCGACTACTTTGTGTTTATTTCGCTCAAATAATTGTGCAATGAATTCAAGCAAATGTGACTTATAAAATAAGATCATAAAAATATACACAGGTAAAAGAAATATCACAACCAACATTCCACTGAGCGTTCCTATGGTTTGAGTAATAACTGAAGTGCTACTATTAAATCCTTCAGCTTTCATTTTCGCAATCCATTCATTTGCTTTTTCAACACTAATATGTAGTGTATGGGATACCCAAATCATAAATTCATTGAATGTAGAAATGAAATGCAATTTTAGCTGAGGAAAAGAATCGGTGAAGGCGCTTAGGCGCGATGCGATTATTAAACTTAAGGTAACAATCAAAATAATAGCTGTCAATAATGCAATAAAAATAGCAACTACTCTATTTATTTTTTTACCTGTTAAATAGTTTACAATGGGATTAAGAAGTATCGCAATAATAGTGGAGAAGGTAATTGGAACAATAATATCTTGGCCGATATACAAAATATAGAAGAATGCTATTATGCCTAAAAGAATTTGAGCAAGTTTAGAATAAACAGGAAGTTTAATTTCAGAATTATCCATCAGTAAATTAGAGTATTTTTTAAGGCCGTACCCGAAATCTTTTTATTAAGTAAATTGATTAATATATTTTAAGTAAAGATCAATAATAAGAAGTGGTTACTAATTTTAAGGCCTTCCTCTTTTTTTACGAACTTTTCTTTATTCACTTATTTTCCTTCTAATTCTTTTTTCTTTTTTTCGGCTTCCTTAGCTTTCTTGTTGAAAAAACCTTTTAGTAAAAAATTGTGTTTAGCTGCTTCCATATTTTCATTTAACCCTTTACTGCTTTTTTTAAGATTTACAATAGTTTGGTTGATGTTTTCTGCTATAGTTGAATCCTGTATCAGTCGACCTAGAGTTCCGTTTCCGCTATTTATCTTAATAAAAATATTTGCTAATTGTTCGGAGATAATCGCGGCGTTATTTGCCGTTACTTGTAAACTGGCCATGATGGCATCGGTCTCTACAGGTTCTGATGAGCGAAGCTTTTGTCCTGATTTAGCCATTGGTGAATCGGAACTTCCTTGCGAAATAATTAGAAGTCGATCTCCAATCAGTCCTTCAGAACCAATTAATACTTCGCAATCGGATTTGATAAATTGGTTAACTTCTTTTCGAATTTGCATATCAACCTTAACTGTTGAATCATTAATAATTGTAATTTCTGAAATAGTTCCAACATTAATTCCTGAGAACCTAACATTATTGCCAACTTGTAAACCACTTACATTGTAAAAAGTTGACGTAAGTTCAAAAACCGGATTAAATAAATTCTTTTGTTTACCGATTATAAATATTGTAAAAACAAAAAAAGCCAAACCGCCTGCAATAAATAGTCCTAAGCGTACTTTGAATTTTGGAGAATTCGTATCCATGATGAATTTTTATTTTATGTTTAAATTAAACTTTCGGTTTTATTTGAAGAATGACTTGATGAGCGGGTCTGATGATTTCTCAAATTCTTCAGAAGTTCCTTCAAGGTAAATTTCGCCATCCTTTAGCATGAGAATCCTGTTTGCTGTTGCAAGCGCACAATTGATGTCATGTGTGATGATTATAGAAGATGTTTTATATTTTTTCTGTACGTCATTTATAAGCAAGCTAATTTCATCGGAAGTTATAGGATCAAGCCCTGTAGTAGGCTCATCGTATAACATAATTAATGGATCTACAATAATGGTACGAGCCAGACTGATTCTTTTTCTCATACCGCCAGAAAGTTGTGACGGCATTTTATTTAAAGCATCTTTCAATCCAACATTTTCTAAAACCTCATTAACTTTTTCTGAAATTTCTTTTTCATTTAAATCCTTCCTGATTCTTCTTAATGGAAATTCGAGATTTTGTTTTACCGTCATTGAATCATACAGTGCGCCACTTTGAAATAGGAAGCCAATTTTTTCTCTCATTATAGAAAGTTCTTTTGAAGATAATTTAGAAACATCTTTTCCAAAAACATTTATTGATCCACTGTCAGCATCCATCAATCTTACAAAGCATTTTATCAAAACGGATTTACCACTACCAGATTTACCTAGAATTACTAAATTTTCTCCTTTAAAAAGATTAAAGGAAACATTTTTTAACACGGCCTGTTGACCAAAAGATTTTTTTAAATTTATTATTTCAGCAATGACTTCATTGCTAGTATTTAGTGGAGAAGCCATATTTAAGGGAAGTGTATTATCAGTACTCATGAGGTAATCATGTCAGTTATTTGTACAGCTATCATATCAACAATTATTACAAGAAGGGATGCTAACACTACTGCTGAATTCGCTGCAACACCAACGCTTTCAGTTCCTCGCCCTGCATTATATCCTTTGTAACATCCTACTACTCCTATAACCCAACCGAATACAAAGGATTTGATTACTGCGGGTAAGAAATCAATAAATTCAACATGGCTAAAGGCCTGTTTAAAAAATAGTACAAAACTTACATCTCCTTTGATATTTGCACCACCCCAACTGCCTAATATTCCTAATGCATCTGCATATAGGATTAACAATGGAATCATTAGTGTGGCTGCTAAAACTCTTGTAACAACTAAAAATCTCATTGGATTTGTTGAAGAAACTTCCATGGCATCGATTTGCTCGGTAACTTTCATTGAACCTAATTCAGCTCCCATTCCGGATCCAATCTTTCCAGCACAAATTAGTCCTGTGATTACAGGACCCATTTCTCTGATCAGCGAAATAGCAACCATGCCTGGGAGCATTGTGACTGCACCAAAATCTACCAACACAGGACGCGATTGGATTGTTAGTACCAAACCCATAATAATTCCTGTTGTAGAAATAAGCGCTAGGGATTTATAACCAATTTGAAAACATTGATAAAAAAATTCTTTAAATTCAAAGCTACGTGTAAATGTTTCTTTAAAAATTCGTCCAATAAATAAAAAAACATCAGCAATATCCGACAGAAACGAATTAAATTTTTGTTTTTTTTCAATAGTTTTATCGGTGAGCGCAATAGATTTTCTCGTTGAAAAATTCTTTGCTTTTATCACAGGGTCACTTATTTTCATCGGCAATTTTTTATCTCAATTTAATTCTATGAAGTAAAAATAGTGCATTAATTAGATAAATGAAAACTATTCTTTACTTCTATAATATGTTGGAAACGCAAATTAATTGTTGCTATTTCATGTAATTTTAGGGAAACGTACGAGAAAATAGATTACACTATTTTCTTTTTAAGTTACATGATTTTAAAATCGATTTTTAAGGTGAGGCTAGCACCTATAACTTCATAGAGTTAATAATGAATAAGTGACTAAGTTCAAGTCAAAATTTGTT
>JANLRG010000569.1:0-1555 GCA_031361545.1 Bacteroidota bacterium | reverse complement strand
GTTGGGCAATGCAGGCTTTAGACGCTAAAAGAGGCTATTCTCAGAAAGCCTATCAAATAGTTGTCAAAGACTCTAAAAATCAAGTGATTTGGGATTCTAAAAAAGTCAATTCTGATGTATCGCACGGCATCGAATATGGAGGAACGGCTTTAAAAGCGACAACACGCTACGTTTGGAAAGTAACTGTTTGGGATAATTTTAATAAAAAAACAAGCAATAATTCATGGTTTGAAACAGGTTTAATGAATCCTAATCCTGACTTATCTGGTTGGTCAGGTGCCAAGTGGATTGGTGGTGGCAATGATGATTTGGTCTTGTATGCACACTACTTATCCGTTTTCAAATTTCAATACGGTATTCAGTTGGACAAAGCGTCTAATTCGAGTAAAGCGGCATTTGTTTTTGGGGCTAATGATAGGCGTTTAATGGCTAAAGATTTGAATTTGATGGGTGTTGAAAATGCCCTCAATCAAAGCTATGTGTCCTTTGAATTAGATATTTCAAAAGTCAGCGATGCACCTGATGAATTGGCTCAATTCAATATTTATCGGGTTGGTTATGATAAAAATGATAAGGCAGATGTGCCTTTTAAGAGCATTGTAATTCCTCAAAAACTCATCAATAACGCCAATAAATACGATAAACACACCGTATTTGTAGAGTGCAATTTTGGTCTTTTTGAAATTTTTATAAACGGCACAGGTAAAGAAAATCTTATAAAAGAAAAAGGCGAAGCGAACCCGTCGCCTTTTGCACCGCGCGGCATCAATCTCAATCCCGTTGGCAGTGGCAATAATTTTATCAGTTTTCCGATGTTAGCAGATATTGGCTTTCATGTTGCGGATAATCAAATTGCCTCTTTTTCAGATGTCATGATTAAAAATTTTCGCTTTCCTTCCAATACGCTTTTTTCTGAAAAACTTAATAATGAGGGGTATAATGGCATTTTTAAATCCAGTAATTTAACGGTTAAAAATGGCAATTATACGATAAAAGGAGGCGAATTAATTGTTGCCAATCCAAGTAAAAATGCTGCACCAATGCTCAGAACAACTTTTATAACACAATCAAAATCGATTAAAACCGCTCGATTGTATGTAACAGCGCGGGGTATTTACGAAATATATGTAAACGGCAATCGAGTAAGCAATGAATACTTCAATCCGGGTTTGACGCAGTATAATAAAAACCACATGTACCAAACATTTGACGTAACAAGTGCTTTAAAACAAGGTGAAAAAAATGCTTTGGGTGCATGGTTGAGCGAAGGTTGGTGGAGTGGAAACATCACATATAGCGGCGACAGTTGGAATTATTTCGGCGATAGACAATCGCTTTTGAATAAATTGGTCATTACTTATAATGATGGTTCTGAGCAAATAATTACCTCAAATCCGAAGGATTGGAAACTTTATACTGAGGGGCCTATTCGTTATGGTAGCTATTTTCAAGGAGAAGTGTATGATGCCACAAAAGCCGATGCTATAAAAGGTTGGTCAATGCCAAATTATGATGCAAGTGCTTGGAAATCAACAGTTGAAGTGCCTTTGGATGG
>JANLRG010000559.1:0-1540 GCA_031361545.1 Bacteroidota bacterium | reverse complement strand
CTAAATACCTTATTCAGAGCAATATGGGGCGACACCATGCCTGTATATGATACCGAATACATCGTCGGCACTTTATTGGTCGGTTTATTATTAGCCGCTACATAAAATTTATCTCGTAAATCAATATTCATCGAACTCGAACCCACGCCAGCTGTTAATGAAAAATCCTGTGGCATCGTCAAAGTCCATTCTGTAAACAATGAAGCTGTTGAAGACACGATATATTGATTGCTTCTGACAGTCCCAATCAGGTTATTACCTGTAATATTTGTACTATCTACCACCATTGGATAGCCGATGATTTGAGCGTTTTGGCGTTGTGCCTCTATACCGACGATGCCATTGAGTTTGAAGCCTTCACTCAATCCAAAATTCAAATCAACAGTTGAGCGCAAACCATAATTAACAGGAAATTTATCCGTCCAACCACCAGCCGAACTCACATTATTGCTCACACCCGAACCAAAGACAGTTGTATGATTTGAAATAATTTTATTAAAAGTATAGGCGTGATTTATTCCACCTCTAAAACTGATGATATTGCTGTGAGCATCATTTTTAATATACGCGGGATTGCCCGAATAATCGAATTTATTGTATTGATCAATGGTCAATTCGCCGCCCCTTTGGTCATAACTATCGCTGAATCCAAAATAGGTATTAATGGCTTGTTTATCACTCAATTTGACATCGCCGATTAGATTCACGAAGTCTTTATGCGAAGCCGTATGTGCCATAAACCCATCTGATTGTTGACGACCATAATTCACTAAAAGAGAAAAACGGTCAGTGCCTGTCTTATAATGTGTCGTAAAACGCTGTAAACCATAGCTGCCGAACAGAACATCTTGTCCAAAAGACGTTTTGCCTTTTTCAGGCTGTATCGTTTTAAGATTCACCACCCCAGCAATTGCCAAGCCATAAAGCGTACCAGCGGGACCTTTTGCTACTTCGACATTACCGATTGAACCAAAATCAATATCGTCCATCAAAGTAATACCTTCTGCATCCGTAATAGGAATACCATTCAGATAAACCTTTGTGCCTTGTCCATCAAAATTACTATTCACGCCATTCGTCCCTCTCACACCATTACCATAACCTCGGATATTGAATTGCTGACCAGCCGAAACAGTTCGCCTTTGCATCAATACGCCCGGAATATTGCCGTTGATAGCATCATCGAGGAATAGTCCATTGCCTCGTTTCAATTCTATTTCATTCAGTTTAACTATTGAAATAGGTTGATATAAAATTGTTTTATTCGGATTTGAAGTAGAGGTAATTTCAACTGTATTCAGATTAATTTGTTTAATCGTATCTTGGCTAAATGCTGTTATAGAAAACAATAAAGCACTTATTATAATTGTTAAATTTTTCATTGTATATTTTGATTTAGTTTTATTATGTAAAATTTCCTAAATAGGCTTAAAGATTGAATGACAGTTACGTCAAACAACCCAATAAAAATCAATATTAAAAGAGGGAAATTAAGCCTTCGGCGGCGGGGATTCGATGAATAAGAAAGGGCTATTTATCG
>JANLRG010000550.1:0-1111 GCA_031361545.1 Bacteroidota bacterium | reverse complement strand
ACGCATAAGAATTGTGCGAACGATGCCTGTCATCTCCTTTTTATTCAATGCGAAGATTGCGCAGTCCAATTTAATAGCTGCTGCTCTACAAAATGTGCGGATTTTATTCAATTACCAAAGGAAATGCAAATAGAATTGCGCAAAACGGAGTCATTCAATGGTACGCAATTTGGGAAAGGGCGATACAAAGCGCACCATTCAAGCGAAGGTTTAATACTGTGATTTTAATTGAAAAATAACCATTCTATGGCTTTGGGAAATTCCTCGCCCCAGCGGGCTTCGCTGTGTAAGCCTTGTGGGTCAATCGCTAATTTAATATCTACGCTGGCACTGTCAAATCCTTGATTTTTGATGCTATCCCTCAATTTTTTGACATTCGGAATCATGCCTGAACCTTCTTTTCCACCCGCATACACATATATTTTTGTAGCAATTGGTTGAAAAAAGGGAATAGAATCGAAATGAACATGCCGTGTAACCCACAAAGACGGTGAAAAAACCATGAATTTTCCAAAAACATTAGGCACCATCAAAGCGGCATAAGCAGTAATCAATCCGCCCATCGAGCTACCGCCCATGCCTGTATGCAAACGACCAGGCAGTGTTCTATAGTTGCTATCAATAAAAGGTTTTAGCGTTTCAGCCATAAAACGCACATATTTTTTTCCTTCCGAAACGCCCAATTGGCTATTTTTGATGGGTAAAAACTCATTCACCCGCTCTGTTCCCGCATGGTCAACTGCAACCACGATGATGTCTCCTAAGCCTTTTTCAGCTAAAATTGCCAATTTATTATCAATTGCCCAGTTGCCATAAGGTGAGTTAGGATTAAAAAGATTTTGAGCATCATGAAGATATAAAACAGGATAGCGTTTTTCCTTATTTTTATCGTAATTGTGAGGCAACAAAACGGTCACTTTGCGCTTTTTCTTTAACTGTGGAATCTCAAACTCGTCATTGACGACTTTTATTTTAGGAGAAAATGAAGGATTAAACGTTAATCCATAATTTGACCACCGCGGCACAAAATCATAAATATGCCCTTGAGGATACTCCAAAACGCGATTAAGTGTGCTATTGCCAAACTCGTCTAATTCTTTATTTTCCCAAC
>JANLRG010000232.1:0-7122 GCA_031361545.1 Bacteroidota bacterium | reverse complement strand
GTGACGGAACGGTGAAATTTTAAGACCAAAAATCCGAGGGAAGAAGTCAAAAAAGGAAGGACAAAAAAAAGGCTCCAATGAAGGAGCCCTTGATAATTATGTTTGTATCGTCAAATTATGCTTCGAAATCTTTCTTAGCGAAATCGACAACGATAGGTGTTGCAATACAAATCGAAGAATACGTTCCGATCACAATACCTATTAAAAGTGCAAATGTAAATCCGCGAATCACTTCTCCTCCAAAAATAAAGATGGCAAGAAGTACAAAGAAGATCGTTAACGATGTATTGATCGTCCGACTCAATGTTGAATTCAGGGCATCATTAATAACTTTCTTTTGATCTTTAGCATGATGATGCACGCCAACGAATTCTCGTATTCTATCAAATACCACGACAGTATCTGTCATCGAATATCCCATTACAGTTAATATCGCCGCAATAAACGCCTGATCAATTTCTAATGAGAAAGGAAGAATGCCATTGAAGATGGTATAGAATGATAATACGATAAGTACGTCATGAACTAAAGCGACAACAGCACCAAGACCAAACTGCCAACGACGGAAACGAACGAAGATGTACAAAAACATCAATGCACATGAAATTAAGATAGCCCAAACAGCTGATGATTTAATGTCGTCTGCTATGGTCGGTCCAACTTTTTGTGAGCTTAGAATTGTATAAGCTCCATCGCCTTGAATCGTTTTCAATCCATCATTTAATTTTTCAACTACTTTTTGTTCTGCTTCCGGAGATTGATCTCCGATCAAGAAACTTGTGGTAATTTTTACTTGATTATTTCCACCAAAAGTTTTCACCTCAGGTTGTTTTGTAAATGGAATTTTCAAAGCATCCATTACCTGAACCGTCTCAACATTTTTCTCGAAACGGACTACATAGGTACGACCACCTTCAAAGTCAACTCCCAAATTAAGTCCTTTAAAAGCAAAGGCAACAATTCCAATAATAATGATTGTACTTGAAATGAAATAATATATTTTTCTTTTTTCAACAAAATTAATATGGATATTTTTAAACGCTCCTTTTGTTTTGCTATTCCAGAATCGTATCTCTTTGTTTTTGGCAAGCATCCAATCAAATACTAAGCGTGTGATAAAGATGGCGCTAAACAAAGATGAAAGAATACCAATTATCAATGTCGTTGCAAAACCTTGAATAGGTCCTGAACCGAAAATATAAAGGATGATACCAAGGATTAATGTTGTTACGTTAGAGTCAATGATCGATGAATAAGCATGCTTAAAACCATCTGAAACAGCTAAGCGAGTTCCTTTCCCAAGTGCAAGTTCCTCTCGAATACGTTCGAAGATTAGGATATTGGCATCAACAGACATACCAATTGTCAGTACAATACCAGCGATACCAGGAAGTGTAAGTACAGCTCCTAATGATGCAAGAATTCCCATGATGAAGAAGACGTTTGCAAAGAGAGCAATATCAGCGACAACACCTGCATTGCTATAATACGAAACCATGAACACTAATACTAAAATCAAAGCGATAACAAATGAAAGTAATCCAGAACTGATGGCCTCACTTCCAAGTGTTGGTCCAACAACTGTATCTTCAACTATACGGGCAGGAGCAGGTAATTTTCCAACTTTCAAAATATTAGCTAAATCTTCTGCTTCTGCCAAAGAAAATTGTCCAGTAATACTTGAATTACCACCGCTAATTTCATTGATAACGTTTGGAAAAGAATAAACATAATCATCAAGTACAATGGCAATTGACTTATTAATATTGTCATGCGTCAACCGCTTCCAAGTTCTTGCGCCTTCTGCATTCATGGCCATACTGATTTCCCAGTTGTCGGTGAACTGTCCTTTTTGTTTACGAGCATCTGTGATTGCAGAACCATCAAGTGGAGCTAAGTGATCTCGAGATGGCATACGAATGGCTACTAGCTGAAATACTTTCCCTTCTTTATCAATAGCTTTTACAGACCATGCTGGTTTAAATTCGCGTGGAAATTTATTTTTAACAACATCCATTGCTAAAATTGCATTTACACGAGCTGTATCTTTGGCAAGAGAAGAACCAATAACTGGTCCTTTACGAAGTTCAGTTTGATTTTTTTCGTTTTGTTGAATTGCTGGAGCTAACACTCCGAACAAAGGATTTTCTTTAGCAAAATCTTCGTAAGACTTATCTTTTGCTGCAGCACTCGTATCTTTTGCAGTAGAATCTTTTTTACCTAATTGACTCATCAACGATTGAGCAGAATCTTTCTTTGTAGAATCTGAATTAATTGCAGTCTTAACCTGATCTGAAACTGCTTCCGTAGAATCTAGTTTGGCTGCTGCTGTAGTCGAATCCGACTTTGAAGTTACTTTCAAAATCTTATTCACTTCTTCCAAAGCTGGATAAATATCTTTGTTATCGAAAGTTTCCCAGAACTCTAATTTAGCAGTTCCCTGAAGAAGTTTACGTACACGCTCTGGCTCTTTAATTCCAGGAAGTTCAACTAGGATACGATTGTTTCCTAATTTCTGAACGTTCGGCTGAGTAACTCCAAATTTATCGATACGAGTTTTTAAAATTTGGTATGTTCTGTCAAAAGCAGCATCTGCTTCTTTTTGAATTACCGCTTGTACCTGATCGTTAGTAGAGTTGAAATTAATTCGATCAGATAATTCTTTCGTACCGAATATAGCCGCCAACTTTGCATTCTTATCAAGATTTGTAAATTCTTTTACAAAAAGTTTTACAAAATTCTCGCTGCTACTAGCTTGTGCAGCTACAGCATTTTCAAGAGCCTTGTTGAAAGTTGCATCAGTACTGTAATTTGACATTGCACGAATAAGGTCCACTAAAGACACTTCCATCGTCACGTTCATTCCTCCTTTAAGATCGAGTCCTAAATTGATTTCGTTTTCTTTACATTTCTTGTAAGTGAAGCCGAAAAGCGGATAAACTGGTTGAGTATTGATTGAGTCTAAGTAACTCTTTTCTTTTGCCAAATCACCGCCAGCGAATTGCTTCGCATTTTTTTCGACGTGTTTTGTGACTAGAGTAAAACTTAGCTGATAGAGGCAGACAAGTGCCAGCAGGATTGCGAATAGCTTTACTGCACCTTTACTTTGCATGGATGATTCGTAATTTTAGAATGAACTAATTGAATTAGTAATTTTTTTTAGAGCGTGCAAAGATAGAATTTGCCACCTAAATTCCAATTTTCAGACGTTTTAATCTGAAGAAGTTTCAAAGGAAGTTATTAGTCGGCAACTGGTTGAAAATCACGACATGAGATTACATCCTTCTCTTTTTAAGAAGTGAAAAAACAGAGAAAAGTTTTGAATTAAAACTAATTTAGTTAGAAAATATGCTTAATGCGACAAAAAGCACACTATAAAAAAGTAATACACCTGCTTTTTCAACGATTAGATGGATTCGAAAAGAAAAATTTTGTTGAGTTATTTTATTGAATGACATAGTATATTTAGTTGGGTGTAAATGATGATAGAATTGATTATTAGTTTAATGAAAAAACTTTGCTATAAATGAAGTCCCGATTTCGGATTTGCGAAGCACATAAAACAAAAGTAATCCGCAAAAAAGAAGTTGAGAAATTAAAAACGAGACATTGAATAATTTCCTGCTTCGATTGATGGAGTGCTCACTCGACTGATAGAGTTGATTCATTGTTTTCGATTTTAATCAAATATAAATAAGAATACAAATTGAAATGGAGAATTTATGTACTTTCCTTACAAACTCAAAAAGAATTTTAATCTGAAACTTAGCTATGGAAATTGATCGAATATTGTTTCAAAATTCCTAACTTGCGACTCGAAAATCACGATAAAATGGCATTTGACTTAGAAATGATCAAAGCGGTTTACTCCGCCTTAAATGAAAAAATTAAAGCTGCACGTAGTGTTAGTGGGCGTCCGCTCACTTTAACTGAAAAAATTCTCTACTCACATCTTAGTTTAGGAAAAGCAACGACTACTTTTGAAAGAGGACATTCATACGTTGATTTTAATCCTGATAGAGTTGCAATGCAGGATGCAACTGCTCAAATGGCGCTTCTCCAATTTATGCAAGCAGGTCGCCCTTCAGTCGCTGTACCATCTACTGTTCATTGTGATCATTTGATTCAAGCAAAGTCCGGAGCGAGTGAAGACTTAACTACAGCTTTAGATAAAAACAAAGAGGTCTATGATTTTCTCTCCTCTGTTTCTGATAAATATGGAATCGGTTTTTGGAAACCGGGAGCAGGAATTATACATCAGGTAATACTAGAAAATTATGCTTTCCCCGGAGGTATGATGATCGGAACCGATTCTCATACTGTTAACGCAGGCGGATTAGGAATGATTGCTATTGGTGTTGGTGGGGCTGATGCTTGTGACGTGATGGCTGGTCTTCCATGGGAATTGAAATTCCCTAAACTGATTGGTGTAAAATTGACTGGTAAATTGAGTGGCTGGACTTCAGCAAAGGATATCATTTTGAAAGTTGCAGGAGTTCTTACTGTTAAAGGTGGAACTGATAAGATTTTAGAATACTTTGGACCTGGGGCAGAAAGTTTGAGTTGTACAGGTAAAGGAACCATCTGTAATATGGGTGCTGAAATTGGAGCTACCACTTCCATTTTCTGTTATGATAAAAAAATGAGTGATTATTTGAGAGGAACAGAAAGAGCTGAAATTGCAGATGCTGCTGATCAAGTAGCAAATCATCTCAAAGGTGATGATGAAGTTTATTCTAATCCGGAAAAATATTTTGACGAAGTAATTGAAATCAATTTGTCAGAATTAGAACCTCATGTTAACGGACCTTTCACTCCTGACTTAGCATGGCCCATTTCTAAATTCGCTGCCGCAGTAAAAGAAAATAACTGGCCATCTCAATTAGAAGTCGGATTGATTGGATCTTGTACTAACTCTTCTTATGAAGACATTTCAAGAGCTGCTTCGCTTGCGCAACAAGCCGTGGAGGCAAACATAAAAACCAAATCTGAATTTACAATTACACCTGGATCAGAGTTGGTTCGTTACACTGTAGAACGCGATGGTTACCTTGGAACATTTGAAAAAATTGGTGGCGTTGTATTAGCAAATGCGTGTGGGCCTTGTATTGGACAATGGGCACGTCATACGAATGATCCCAACAGAAAAAATTCCATCATCACTTCCTTCAACAGAAATTTTGCAAAACGAAATGATGGGAATCCGAATACTCATGCATTCGTTGCCTCACCGGAAATCGTAACTGCTTTAGCAATTGCTGGTGACCTATCTTTTAATCCACTCACGGATTCATTGACTGCTCCCGATGGAAGTCAGTTCAAATTCAAAGAGCCTGAAGGACTTGAATTACCTACGAAAGGTTTTGCGGTTGAAGATGCAGGTTATCAAGAACCAGCTGCTGATGGTAGTGGTGTAAAAGTAATTGTATCTCCAACTTCTGATCGCTTACAATTACTAGAACCATTTGCTGCTTGGGAAGGAACCAATTTGTCGGGACTACGATTGTTGATTAAAGCAAAAGGAAAATGTACTACTGATCACATATCAATGGCAGGTCCATGGTTGAAATTCCGTGGTCACTTAGATAACATTTCAAATAATATGCTCATTGGTGCAATCAATACTTACAATGACAAATCAGATTCTGTGAAGAATGCTCTAACAGGAGAATATGATTCTGTTCCAAAAGTTCAACGGGCATACAAAGCAGCGAAGATCGGATCAATCGTAGTAGGCGATGAAAACTATGGTGAAGGATCATCACGTGAACATGCCGCTATGGAGCCGCGCTTCTTGGGAGTTCGAGCAATTCTTGTAAAATCCTTTGCACGTATCCACGAAACAAATTTGAAGAAGCAAGGAATGTTAGCATTGACTTTTGCCAACAAAGCAGACTATGACAAAATAAGAGAAGACGATCAATTCGATATAAAAGGATTAACAACTTTTCTTCCTGGCAGTCTAATTACAATTGTTCTTCATCATAATGATGGTACGACAGAAGAATTCAACGCCAACCACACCTACAATGAAAATCAAATTGAGTGGTTCAAAGCAGGAGGAGCGCTGAATATTATTCGTGCGCACCTTGTTAAATAAGGTTTGTTGGAGAATGGAACAGACTTGCGTTACATACAAAGTTTATTGAGCCACGAAAGGAGCAAGACGACGGAAATATACACGCACATAACGACAAAGGGTTTTGATCAAATACGAAGCCCATCAGATGACATGGAATTATAATTTATTTTTCTTTTTGAAAAAGAACATTTATACTTGTAAAGGAATAAGGTATTAAAAATTTGATTATTTTAATTGCATTCATTTTTCAACCTTGAATGGTATTTTTAGTGGTAGCAATCTTTGTTGAATTAGTTTGTATTTTAAATATGTTAGGCATAAACTGGGATTAATAATTTTTCCTTAAGTTCAATTAGCTTATCAGTTTCCTTTACCCAATTTTGAAAAATTTGAAGTCGGTTAGAGAATAAGAAAGCAGTAGAATGATTAGCCATAGGTCTAAAAATCCCGAATTGAAACCAGGAGCAATAGAAGAAGAGAGAAGAAGATACATTGAAAATAAATGCAACACCTACGTAAACCCAACTTAAAGCAAATCGCTAAATACAATGGTTGGGTAAACACAAATGTTAACACCAATTCTAAAAGACGACAGTGCTAACATGAAACGACAGAAAAACGGAGGACAAAATGCCAACCCGGAACAGGACTAACATCAAACTGTAAACCTATTTGAGGATTAGCTAACTAAACTGTAAACTTTTTTCAAGACGAGTCACATTTAATTTTGCCCGACCGCACCAAAAGCTCACCCACCACCCGACTGGTATACGCTTGACAACTTGACGGCAAATTTGACAGCAAACGAGTTTGAAAAACTTAACTTTACGACCTAAATAAACGAACGGAATTTAAATAGATAATGGCTAAAAAAGAAGTAAAAGAAAAAAGCATTGAAGTTACCCTATGGGAAACGGCTAATAAATTAAGAGGAAGCGTTGAGCCTGCTGAATATAAACACGTTGTTTTAGGACTGATATTTCTAAAGTTTGCCAGTGACAAATTTGAAGAACACCGCAAAAAACTGATTGCTGAAGGCA
>JANLRG010000537.1:0-2798 GCA_031361545.1 Bacteroidota bacterium | reverse complement strand
CGACAAAATGAAGTCAAAAGCGTATGATTTCACCGTGAAATTGTGTGATGGCAGCTACCGTTTTACAAAATCAGTCCTGCGCACGACAAAATAAAATTTCTGCATTACAAAATGAAGTCAAAAGCGTATGATTTCACCGCCAAATTGTACAATGACAGCCGCCGTTTTACAAAATCAGGCCTGCGCACGACAAAATAAAACTTCTGCACGACAAAATGAAGTCAAAAGCGTATGATTTCACCGTGAAATTGTGTGATGGCAGCCGCCGTTTTACAAAATCAGGCCGTCGCACGACAAATAAAACTTCTGCACTACAAAATGAAGTCAAAAGCGTATGATTTCACCGTGAAATTGTGTGATGGCAGCCACCGTTTTACAAAATCAGGCCGTCGCACGACAAATAAAACTTCTGCACGACAAAATGAAGTCAAAAGCGTATGATTTCACCCTCGCTTGCACCAAGTATTCTTATAACTACCCACAAAACAATCCATAAAAAACGGGCTTGCTTCCCGAAATAATCGGGACAGGCAGCGCAGCAGTCTCTGACTGCGTGTGTCTATTCTATGGTCTTTGACCAAATAATCACCTCCATACTGAGGGGTCTAAGTAACAACCAACTTAGACCTTATTTTTTTAAATAAAAGGTTGTATTTTTGCATAAAAAAGACATTCATGATAAAAGATATTGAAAAACAAGATAAGATAACATTATTGTACGGGATAGCTGAAAAGTCTTATTTTGATATGACAACCGAAGAGCGAGAGAAAGCAGCGGCTAAGGCTTTTGAGCGCATCAAAGAAGCAGCATTTACACGAGGTCTGCCTATTATTTATGGTAAAGATGGGTATGTCATTGCTGAATATATGGATGGTAAACGCTTCATTAGAGAAAACGGTAAAGATATTCGCCCGTATCATGGAAACTAAACCAACTATCTACGTTTTAGCTGGTGCGAACGGCATTGGAAAAACATCTGTCAACTCGCTCGCACAGCAGCCTCTGACTGCATATGTCTATTCTGTGGTCTGTGACCAAATAATCACCTGCATACTGAGGGGGTGGAAACCCAATGAAATAACTATTGAGATTTTCTTTTCATCACTACAACAACAGACCCATAAATACCGCCTGAAATAGCCGATAGTGAATGCCTGACATCTTCTAAAATCCCTAATTTACTTGTCCATAGACCATTAGGCAATTGGCGTGCTGCATGTGTTGGAATGTTATCTTTGGCAAAAAGGGCAATTTTAATGAACCCTTTTTCTTTTAAAGCATTGGAACAAATTTCAAAACCATGAAGTAAAAAAAGTTGCACGAAAGAGTCAATCGTTTCTTCTCTTGGTAAGTTATCGGGCCAATAGAAAAATTCTTTGGGACCAGTCCAATAAAAAAGATTGGTATTTTCTAATGCCCACGCGATGCAATTGTAATGACCCGTTGCGACACTTGTTACTTCTAAGGGTTCTATCAAAGTTGCAGGAAGTACATCAAGTGAAATATATTTTTTTGCCATTAGTTGATATACCTCTTCTCTTGTCCCCATTGCAACCAATCATTGGTCATTTTTTCAAGATTTCCTGCATGAATAAAGGGAACAGGATTTTCACCTGTTATTTCATAAAGGGCATAAAAAAGATGCTGTGGGTCTTTTTGTAATTTCAAAAGGATAAATGGAATCACAACTTCACCCATTTTAATCATTTGGAGATAGGCTTTATTCGACACGATAGCGGTTGCAGAGGAAAGTAAAGCGGTTTCTGATTGCCATTCTTGATAGAGTTCTTCAAATTGGTCACGTAATTTTTTTGTCGGTTTTGAAGGCACTGTTTTTTCTAAAAAAGATAAAAATGACTGAACTTCTTTGTCGTTCAACAAAGCGTTTGGAATCCGAATCAAGGTTTCATTTTCTATTTTTTCTATAAGCATTTCTATTATTTTTAACAAAAATACGCTTAATTTATGAATAGTAAAAATAGTTTTAAGGCATGTACTGAGGGGTCTAAGCTGCGACCAACTTAGACCTTATTTTTTTGAATAAAAGGTTGTATTTTTGCATAAAAAGGAGTTATGAAATTCGTAGATGTAAAAAACGATATTGCTTTCCGCAAGATATTCGGCAATGAGAAGAAAAAAGTCATTTTGATTTCGTTTCTCAATGCGGTACTTGGTTTGGAAGGTCAAAACCGAGTGAAGGAAGTGATTTTGCTTAACCCTTTTCAACTTCCTCGCATTGCAGGAGAAAAATCCTCAATAATCGATGTCAGGGCTACGGACGAGAGAGGAGTAACTTTCATCGTCGAGATGCAAGTTGCTGAGCCGGCGGGCTTCGATAAGCGAGTGCTTTACTACACAAGCAAAGACTATGCTGGTCAAATTAACATCGGCGATGAATATCCTAAACTTCGACCTGTTTACTTTATTGGTGTTTTGGATTTCAATTATTTTTCGGGAAAAAACTACTTGTCTTCTCATCTGATTATAGATGAAGAAACTGGTGAATGTGTTTTTAAAGATTTGAAGTTTCGATTTATTGAGTTGCCTAAGTTTAATAAAAACGCCCATGAATTAAAGAATATAATAGACAAATGGACTTACTTTATAAAAAATGCAGATGAATTGGAAGTTATGCCTTCGGACGTTGACGATGAAGGGTTAAAAGAAGCATACGAAGAAGCAGCACAGCATAATTGGTCGAGAGAAGAATATGATGCGTATATTTATGCAGGAATAAGAGAACAAGATGAAAAAGGGAGGATAGAATTGGCAGAACAAAGAGCCAAATTTGAGCAAC
>JANLRG010000517.1:0-1445 GCA_031361545.1 Bacteroidota bacterium | reverse complement strand
CAATAATGGCATTTATTTTCCGAATGCCTATGCTACATCGTCTATTTGTTGCGTGAGCCGAGCGTCTATCATGAGTGGACAATATGCTCGTCGGCATAATATTACAGACTTCAATACGGGTTTTTCAAATGCAGCTTTTGAACAGACATTTCCAATGCTGCTTAAAAAAGCGGGTTATAACATTGGTTTTATAGGCAAATACGGTGTCGGCGAAGAAGCACCCAAAGAAAAATTCGATTTTTGGCGGGGCTTCAACGGTCAGGGACATTATAATGCCAAAGATGCTAAAGGAAAACCCATCCATTTGCTCAAGCTGAATGACATGCAAATCAATGAATTTATAGATGAATACGCTACTAATAAAGCACCTTTTTTCCTACAAGTGAGTTTTAAATCGCCTCATGCTGAAGATGATAATGAAGCAGGAGAAGAATTTGTCTCGGATCCTGCTTACAATATTTTTTATAATGGCATAGATTGGCGTTTGCCGGAGGCTTCAAAAGCTGATTATTTCAATTATTTCCCCTCAGTATTTACAGCCAATAACGAAGGGCGCAAACGGTGGCAAAAACGTTTTTCAAGCCCTTATCTTATCAATAAAAGTATGCAAGGCTACTATCGCCTAATACATCAAATGGACGATATAATCGGCAATCTGCTCGCCCAATTGCGTGAAAAAAATATAGCTAAAAATACTATCATCATTTTTGCCAGCGACAATGGCTATTATATGGGCGAATATGGTATGGCTGACAAATGGTATGGTAGCTCGCCGAGCATCCGCATTCCGCTTATCGTGTACGACCCGCGTACGAATGCCTCGCATGGCATAAAAAACCCTGTAATGGCATTGAATATTGATATTGCACCCACTATTTTGAATTACGCCAACCTGCCCGTTCCCCATTCCATGCAAGGGCAATCTTTATTGCAACTTGATAAAAATGAGAAACGGGAAGATTTTTTCTATGAACACGTTTGGAGAAATAAGGATATTTACATCCCCAGTACTGAGGGGGTCGTCGGTAAGCAATATAAATACATGCGTTATTTCAAAGGCGTTGACAGTACCCATTTGATTTTTGAAGAGTTATTTGACTTAAAGACAGACCCTAACGAAATCCATAATTTAATAGGGCAGACGGAATGGCTACCGCTGAAAGACTCTCTCAAAAACCGCATGTGGGCTTTGAAAAAAACGGTCGCTCAATAGATGCTATTTTATTGTTTAACCTAAAAAACGTCGAAATACTGAGGGGTATCGCTCAAAATATAGCGACCGACAACACAAATTACTCGCTCCTTTGATAATGCCAAATCAATGAAACCCATCCATTTGGCAAACTTCTCTTGTTTGATAATATTGATGACTGATTTTGTAACTCCCTCAGTATTTAAATCAAAAAGACATCCCAGAAGGCATCATTCTCAGCTATAAAGTTGGT
>JANLRG010000480.1:0-26290 GCA_031361545.1 Bacteroidota bacterium | reverse complement strand
AAGTTTGCTTATTATGAGCCTTACAACGATTTAGATATTTTCGATTTCGACCGTTGCACCGGAACGTTCTCTCATTTTGTTCACATCAACATCAACGATTCTGCCGGTATTGGCGGTGCTGCCTTTTCTCCTTCGGGCAGGTACTTATACATTTCAAGTTTATTCTATATTTATCAATTCGATCTCTTGGCCACTCCTATAATTAGTTCTAAAACAACTATAGGTGTATATGATAATTACCGGGAACAAGGTTTTTATCAAAATTTTTATTTGGCTGCTTTGGCGCCCGATGGAAAAATTTACATTAACTGTGGTAATGGTTCTAAATATTTCCACGTCATTAACTCTCCTGATAGTGCCGGCCTGGCGTGTAATTTTGTGCAGCGTGGCTTGCCGTTGCCTAGATGGGATGCTTTTACCATGCCGAACTATCCGAACTATTTTTTAGGTGCAGATGCTAACTCGCTTTGCGACACACTCTCTACCGGCATCGCATCTATCCAACCATCGGTAGTGGCATTTTCTGTTTTCCCCAATCCGGTACGCGATCAATTATTTATTACCCACTCCTTAAAAGAACCCGTTCAACGCATCACCTTGGTGAACTCACTTGGTCAGGTGCAAGACTTACCATTTACCGCAATTAACAACGGCGAGTATTTGCAAATAGACTTTCACAATTTTTCCGCAGGCATTTATTACCTCCAACTCACTACGAAAACGCAAGTGGTGAGTAGGAAGGTGGTGAAGTGAGGGAAGTAAGAAGTAAGAAGTAAGAAGTAAGAAGTAAGAAGTAAGAAATAAAAAGTAAAAAGTAAAAAAAAACAAATGTAAAGTAAAGTAAAGTAAAGTAAAGTAAAGTAAAGTAAAGTAAAGTAAAGTAAAGTAAAGTAAAGTAAAGTAAAGTAAAGTAAAAAGTATTTTTTTTACTTACTAATTACCACTCACTACTCACTTAAATAAAAGTAAAAAGTAAAAGATGACACAGTTAATTGAGCAGACCCAACCACGACTCTCGAATTAAGATAGTAAAACAGGATTCCGCTTACGCTTGGAATTAATTAAAAGCATCCAACTCGCTTTGCGGTCTTTTTCCGGCAGGCTAGTTCTATAATTTTCTTTTTTAGAGAAAAATACTACATTGCGTGCTATAACTAGCCAAAAGATCTATGAATACACCATCTACTAACTCCGGGCATCCTCGTGGACTGTACCTTTTATTTTTCACAGAAATGTGGGAACGATTTAGTTATTATGGAATGCGGGCCATCTTCATTCTGTACATGACTAAAGCGTTGCTATTTGATAAAGCACTTGCGTCAAATATTTATGGAAGTTTTACCGGCCTTGTTTATCTAACTCCTCTTCTTGGAGGTTATTTGTGCGACAAGTTTTGGGGCAATAGAAGAAGTATTTTAATTGGTGGTGTAATGATGGCTCTCGGCCAATTTCTGTTATACATGAGCGGAAATGCATTAGGTGCCGGTGGTTCAAATGGTTCTTCGGTAACTTTTATGTGGATGGGTTTAACTCTTCTGATCATAGGAAATGGTTTTTTCAAACCAAATATTTCTACAATGGTTGGGCAATTGTATCCTAAAAATGATTCTCGAATTGATGGAGCTTTTACCATATTTTATATGGGAATTAATATGGGAGCTTTCTTTTCTCCATTAGTTTGCGGAGGATTCTCTGAATACAAATACGGATTTCTAGCTGCGGCTATTGGTATGGTGGTGAGCTTAATCTCTTTTGAACTTTTAAAACACAAACATTTGGTTGACCACACCGGAAAACCAATTGGTATGCCTGTAGCTAAAGTGGATATGAAAACCTATGCAACGATTTTCGGCACGATCGCCTTTATCTTTTGCTTATTAAATTTTCAAAGTATTGTGGGTGGAATTTTCGGAGCCGCTGCGCTAGCCGATCCAAATTCATTAGCTCATACAATTGCTGGAATTGATTTAGTTGCTTACCTTATTTATGCATCGTTAATAATCATGCCGGTTATTATCCTTACCGATAAATCGTTGACAAAAGATGAACGAGAGCGAATCATCGTAATCTTTATACTTGCCTTCTTTGTGATTTTCTTCTGGGCATGTTTTGAACAAGCAGGAGCTTCTTTGACGTTGTTCGCCGATCAACAAGTTGACAGAGCAATTGACATTCACATTAGTAAATTTATTATTGCCGGTGGACTGGCAGCCTTAGTTTTCTTTTTAGGAAAAGCATTCGGATGGTTCTTCGAATGGTCGAAAAAAACAATATTAAGTGTACAAGGATTGGGTGTAATTGCAGCCATTGCTTTGGCATTTGTCGGGAAAATAAACGACCTTCATTTAAGTGAATTCCCTTCACCTTGGTTTCAATCGATCAACCCATTAGCAATCATTATTCTTGCACCATTCTTTACTATGCTATGGGGCAAATTAGCGAAAGTAAATATGGAGCCATCATCGCCTTTAAAGATGGCCATGGGACTCGGATTAGTTTCTTTAGGATTTGTAATTATTGCTTATGCAGTTCACGGAATTGATCCTTCCACAAAGATTGCTATGTTCTGGTTGTTTGCTTTATACATTGTTCATACAATGGGTGAATTGTGTTTATCGCCGATTGGATTAAGTATGGTGAGCAAGCTTGCTCCTCTTCGCCTTTCATCGTTGATGATGGGTACTTGGTTTCTCGCAAACGCAGTAGCAAACAAATTTGCCGGAACCTTAAGTGCGTTGATTCCTCCCGGAGCCGGTGAGTCGCCAGCAGAAGCCGGAGCTGCAATTCCGAGTTTCTTGGGAATAGAAATTTCAAATTTATTTATCTTCTTCTGTGTATTCATAGTATTGAGTGGAGCTGCTTCGCTCATTTTACTTGCTCTGTATCGCAAACTTCTAAAAATGATGCACGGAGTGAATTAAAAAAATCATAAATTAAGTTAATAAGAGAGACTGCTTTACTATGGCAGTCTCTTTTTTGTATATTGTGGAATCATTTTAAATTGCACTATTAATGAAATTCAATCTGCTACACATTCTCGCTTTCAGTTTTCTTATTTCTATTTCTGCCAACGCTCAGTCGCATAAAAATGAGGAAGGCGGAATTCAGTGGATGAGTTTTCCTGAAGCACTGGCAAAGAGCAAAGCACAACCGAAGAAAATATATATGGATATTTATACAGGATGGTGCGGATGGTGTAAAAAGATGGATGCTTCTACATTCAAAGATCCGGCTATTATCAGTTACATGAACGAAAATTTTTATCCGGTGAAGTTCGATGCTGAGACGCACGATACAATTGTTTTCAAGGATAAAAAATATGCATTTAAACCGGAATACAAAGCCAATGAAATAGCTGCTTATTTATTGAATGGTCAGATGGGTTACCCTACTTCCGTCTATTTCGATGAGCTAATGAATCCCATCACGGCTGTTCCCGGATTTAATACTTCGGAACAATTAATGCCAATCTTGAAATATTTTGCAAGTGATATTTACAAGACGAAAAAATTTGAGGACTATCGTAAAGACGGCGATAAGTAAATCGAATTTCTTTTTTATCCAATGCCTTCATTTTCATGTTTATCGGAAAAAAGTCCGATTCAATTTCATTATTCAACTTGTAAAGGTTAAATAAATCGGTACTTTTGCCGCCCATTCCCGAAAGGAATTTAAATGGTGATTGTAGCTCAGTCGGTTAGAGCGCTAGATTGTGGATCTAGAGGTCGCGGGTTCGAGCCCCGTCTTTCACCCCATTAACCTACAAGCTTTTCTTGTAGGTTTTTTTATGACTAAGTTCCTCTGCTCTTTTTTTATTTTGAGTACTTTTACACTTATAGTTGACCCGAATGACCGACAATAAAATATTACTGAATGTAGAAGGAATGGATTGTGCGAATTGTGCGCTTTCTATTACACGTTCAC
Source organism: Bacteroidota bacterium (assembly GCA_031361545.1). Classification (GTDB taxonomy): domain Bacteria; phylum Bacteroidota; class Bacteroidia; order AKYH767-A; family 2013-40CM-41-45; genus JADKIH01. The sequence continues at coordinate 22,366 of JANLRG010000480.1, read as the reverse complement.
TGGAGAAATCCGGATTAAATGATGTGAATGTAAACTTTGCCACAGGAGAAGTCGTTTTCGAAACTGTCGAGAAACCCGCCATTGATCAAGCTGTCACAGCTATTTCTAAACTTGGGTATCTAGTTATAGAGAGATCTGACGTTAAGTCGACTGAAACTGAAAAATCAGGAGGTAACTCAAAGACGTACAAAAAAACACTTTTGGAATTTGTAATTTCTCTTGTCTTTACCATTCCACTTTTAGCTCATATGTTTTTGCCATTCGAGCTGCTTCATTCCCCTACCTTTCAACTTATATTGGCGTTGCCACCATTGTATATTGGCTTAACTCACTTTGGTAAAAGCGGATACTATTCAATTAAATCCGGAGTCCCAAACATGGATGTTTTAGTTGTAATTGGATCGACGGCGGCATTTGTATATAGTGTTGCCGGTATGATTTTGAGATCAGATCAGGTGCATAATTTTTTATTCTTCGAAACAGGCGCTACAATTGTGACTCTTGTATTAATGGGTAATCTTATTGAACAACGTTCTATAAAACAAACCACAACGGCCATAAAAGATTTGAGCGCACTTCAACCCGATATGGCGAAGAAAATAATTCAATCTGGCAACAATGAGCGGATTGAAAATTGCAAATCTGAAGACATCCTGATCGGCGATCTTTTACAAATCAATAACGGCGATCGCGTGCCACTCGATGCTTTAATTGTAGAAGGAACATTTCTGATTGACGAATCGATGATTACCGGCGAGAGCGTTCCTGTTTTAAAAACAAGCAATGCTAAAATCACCGGCGGAACTTTGATCTTAGATGGATCAGGAAGAGTAAAAGTTACGCATACAAAAGTCGATAGCACATTGGCAAAAATTATTTCGTTGGTAAAAATTGCCCAAAACAACAAACCTGATATTCAAAAATTGGGCGATAAGATTAGTGCTATTTTTGTACCGGTAGTTTTGATCATTTCCGCAGTTACATTTATTCTTTCCTTCTGGATTTTTAAAATTGGTTTGTCACAAGCTTTCTTAAGTAGCATTGCTGTATTGGTAATTTCTTGTCCCTGTGCAATGGGACTTGCGACTCCAACAGCAGTAATTGTTGGAATTGGACGTGCTGCAAAAAATGGTATTCTAATTAAAGGAGGATCAACGCTGGAAGAGTTGGCGAAAGTTAAAACAATTATATTTGACAAAACAGGAACACTTACAACCGGAAATTTTAAATTAAAAAATATTAATCTCATTGATGAAAGCACAAACGAAGACGAGATAAAAAAAATATTATATAGCGTAGAAGTCCATTCCTCCCATCCTATCGCAAAGTCAATCGTTACAGAACTAAGTTCCTTTTCCAATCAGCAGCTTAAGTGGGAAACAATTAAAGAAGACAAAGGGATTGGAATCAACGCAACAGACAAAGACGGCAATATTTATAGTGTTGGTTCTTTTCAAATGGTAAAACACTTTTATTCTGACCACAATCATCCAATTTATGTTTTGAAAAACAATCGACTCATTGCAACTGTAGACATCAATGACGAGGTAAAAACAGATGCAAAATTATTGATAGAAAAATTAAATGCGAAAGGCATTAGAACATTGCTTGTAAGTGGCGACAGAAAAGAGCGTTGTGAAGAAGTAGCAGCATTATGTGGAATTAAAGAAGTGCATTATGAAAAACTTCCAAACGAAAAAGCACTCTTAGTAACACAATTAATGAAATCGGGAAAAGTTGCCATGTTAGGTGATGGGATAAATGATGCTCCTGCATTAGCCAATGCCTCGGTTGGAATTTCAATCTCCGAATCGTCAGAGATCGCAATTCAATCCTCGCAAGTAATTCTATTAGACAGGCACCATTTAAACATCCTATTAAAGGCAATTACGATAAGTCAGCTTACTTACAAAACCATTAAGCAAAATCTATTTTGGGCATTTTTCTACAATGTAGTTGCCATTCCATTTGCAGCATTTGGATTTTTGAATCCAATGATTGGGGCGTTGTCAATGGCATTTTCAGATGTTATTGTGATAGGTAATTCACTTCGATTGAAAGCGAGAAAGATTTTATAAATTAGCGACTTCTTCAAACAAAAAAATTGGAAAAATCACCTTTGAATATTTTGATGATTACGAAATGGTATCCCAATTCGGACGATCCTCAATTAGGTGTTTTTATTCAGAAGCATGCAAGAACAATTTCTCGGACAAACAAAATTACAGTGCTTTATGCTCATGGAATAGAAAACATTTCTCCACTTTATAAAATTGAAAAACAGAATGAGCTTTCATTAACAGAAATCATAGTTTACTTTAGAAAAAACACCGGATATTTTTCGAAGAGCATAAATGGATGGCGATACTTTCGTTCAATCATGAAAGCCTTTCGAATGACTACAATTGATTCAGAAAAATTTGACGTAATACAATCGTATATTCTTTTACGTACTGCTATAATTGGAAAATTACTTTCGATCAAACTGAAGATTCCAATGGTAATTTCGGAGCAATGGTCGGGCTATGCAACAGGGAAATACGAAGCCTTTTCAAGTTTAAAAAAATGGGTAACGAGACGGTTGTGTAATGGATCAGCCGGAATAAGCATGGTAAGTCTTTTCTTAAGCAAACAAATGCATGAGCATAAGATCACCAATACCAATGTGGCAATTATCCCGAATGTAATTGAAAAAACATTTACACCTATTAATTCGATGCATACAACAACCAATGTATTGTTGGTGGCAGATTTAGTAGACGAAATAAAAAACATCAGCTCAGTAATAAGGGCGGTTGCAAAAGTGAAACAGAAACACTCCAACTTTGTTTTGAAAATAATCGGACATGGCAGAGACAAGGAAATGCTGATCAAATTAGCAGAGTCGTTAGATGTACTGAACACGTTTGTTGTTTTTGAGGGATTAAAAACGAACGAAGAAGTTTATGAGTATTTAAAGCGGTGCGATTTTCTAGTCATGAATAGTAGATTCGAAACATTTTCTTTGATCTGTGTAGAGGCGATGAGTTGCGGCAAACCAGTTTTGGCCACACGCTGCGGAGGACCGGAAGAATTTTTAACAGAAGAAACTGGAATAATGATTGATGTAAATCGAGAAGATCAATTAACAACAAATCTTGAATTGATGTTAAAGCATTACCATGATTTCGATACGGGGAAAATAATGCATGCTGTCGAATCCAAATTCAGCGAAAAAACTGTTGGTGAGAAATTTAATTTGTTTTTCAGGAATGCGTTGAGCGTGTAAGATTAACGTTTGCTCTACATTAGTAGCTGAAAGTCAGCACTAAACCTAAAAATGGTAATGTGACAACCAAATGACAGAAAAGGCCTCTCTAGAGTGGTATTGGGGATAAATTTTGTTTGTATAAGCGAATCATTTCTCTAAATTTGTCGAAATCAAATCACGATTAAAATATTGTCTAACTAAATATAAGAATCAAAATGAAAAAAGGATTACTAATAAGCTTATCGTTAGCGTTTAGTGTTGGTGTTTTTGCGCAAGGTGCGTCTCGCTTACCTAACGGTTTCCGTAAAGCTGAAGTTCCGGCTTCAATGAAAAACCGGAGAGTTGCTGTATCAGCAAACAGAGTAGCACTTGACAACGGAACACCTAGCAACAACAACGCTAGCCGTCGTTTTTTAGCTCCATTACCTAGTACGATTACTGCGAATTCATTTTTAGATGAGTACTTAGTAGGCTCAACGTATTATGACCTACAAACGAACGCTTCAATCTCTCACCGTTTGGTTAGAACTCCAAATGGAACAGGTGGAACGTCAGTTTCTGCTGCTTGGACTTTTGCTCCGGCTTGGACTGCAGCAGAAGATTTTCCATTGCGTGGAACAGGCTACAACTATTCATCTGACGATGGAGTTACATGGCAGTTCCCTTACATTCCGGGACAAAATCCGGGACCAACTGCAAGAACTGAATCTGTAAGAACAGGTTTCACAAACATCGTGACAACTGCTTCAGGTGCTGAAATGTCTATTGCTCACAACGGAACAGGTATTGCTTTGAACCGTCGTGCTACGACAGGAACAGGCGCTTGGACGTATAGCACACCATTTGGAACAGGAACAGATTTCTGGCCTAAAGCTGTTGCTGACGGAGATACTATTTATCTTGTATTTCAAGGAAGTGGTACTGCAGGAGTAGTAGTTGCCGGACAATCAGGTCCAATGTGGTTTTCTTATTCAACAGATGCAGGTGCTACATGGGCTCCTAAATCGCTTATCAATGAAATTGACTCAAACTATTACAAAGGATTCGGTGGTGACGATTACAGTATTGATGCTAAAAATGGTACAGTTGCTATCGTGATTGGATCAACTTTAACTGATTTAATTCTATTGAAATCTACTGATTTAGGAGTTACATGGACTAAAACATTAATTCTTCAAAATCAATTCCCATTCTTTGATTCAGCAGGTTCAGTACCATCAGATACAGATGGCGATGGCGTTGCTGATTGGATTTTCGCAACAGTTGGAGATGGTGCAGTTCTATTAGATAATAGCGGAATGGCTCACGTATGGTTCTCTGACTACTACTGGTTATTTGACTCTACAGTGTATACAACAAGTACATACTATATTCAAGCTGGCGCAGATGGTCTAGAATACTGGAATGAAAACATGGCTACAAACGCTTATGTAATGGTTGCCGCTGCTCAAGATTTGAATGGTAACGGAGTTTTAGATTATCCTGCCGATACATCTTGTAGTACAACAAGAAAATGGGGTGATTACCGAGGTGGTATCACAGGAATGCCGTCGGCGGGTATTGATGCTGCCGGAACTCTTTATGTAACTTATCAGACTATTGATGAATTAGCAGATACAACGGTTTACTTACTAGCACATCGTCACGTTTATATGATTACTTCTACCGATGGTGGTGCAAGTTGGACATATCCTTACGACATCGTTCCTTCAATTGCTGATGGTGGCGATGGTGAGCATCAAGAAGCAGTATTCGCTTGTATGGCTCGTTACGTAGATGACAAAGCTTACGTACTTTATCAAAGAGACGGTGCACCGGGAACAGCTTTAGCTACTGCCGGATCATGCGATGATAACAATAACTCAGGAAACTATTCTGACATCGTTTTCACACGTATTGATGCATTGACGGTTAACACAAACACTGTTAACTCCAACGATCTTTTTGTAAGTCAGACTTATCCGAATCCAACAAGTGGAATGGCTTATATTAATGTTGCAATTAAAAAAGCAGGTGACATTAATATTACTGTTACAGATATGTTAGGTAAAGTAGTTTATTCTCAAGTTAACTCAGCAGTTGCTTCAGGTACAACAACATTATCGTTGAACACTGCAAAATGGAATGCAGGTATTTACAACTACACTATCATATCAGGAAACCAAAAAGTTTCTAAGAAGATGATTGTTCAGTAATTCGAACTTCATTAAAAAAAGGGGCTGTCTTTTCATTAAGACAGCCTCTTTTTTTTGCTTTAAATTATTTTATTTGAGTGTAGTTATATCTGATATTCCCGGATAACGTTCAACAGTATATCCTTCTGCAAAATCAAATCCTGCAGGTCGACCCATTTCGGCCGAGCGACCTTTAATAAAATCTAAAAAAGATTTTGATGAAATGGCTGTCTCAGGACCGGAAGAATCTGAATTATAAAACTGAGTTTTATAGGCAAGAATGGCGGCCATCTTCTTCTCCCATACATCAGAAATATCGACAACAAAATCAGGAGTAAGATAGCGGTCTTGAATATAATGATAAACCGCTCGCGGGCGCCATGGTTCTTGAATGGCACCAATGTGCGTTGATTCAACTTTTTGCAAACCGGAAAGAAACGAAGACTTACTCACTAATGCCGATCCATTTCCATGATCCGGATGACGATCAGAAACGGCATTACAAAGTATTATATCCGGTCGGTACTTTCTAATGACTTCAATTATTCTCAACTGATGTTCTTTGTCGTTCACAAAAAACCCATCGGCCATTTGCAAGTTTTCACGTACATGTATTCCCAATATGCGAGATGCATCTTCAGCTTCTTGTGTACGAGTAATGATGGTGCCTCTAGTACCTAACTCTCCTTGAGTAAGGTCAATTATGCCACATTTAAACCCTTTATTGATGTGCTTGATCAATGTACCGGCAGCACTTAACTCTACATCGTCAGGGTGTGCACCAAAGGCTAGAATATCCAATTTCATAGAAGAGAATTTTAAATAACTATTTATTCTTACAACAAAAGTAATAATCACCTTGATAATGCAATACTTTTTCTAATTTCGAGACAAATCAATCGATATGAAAATAGGATTCCATGGCGCTGCCCGAACTGTAACAGGAAGCAAACACCTTTTAACCTTAGAAGATGGGACAAAAATACTTCTTGACTGCGGATTTTTTCAAGGTATGGGACCGGAAACCGATGACTTGAATAGAGACTTTGGATTCGATGCAACTTCGGTAGATGTTTTAGTTCTTTCTCATGCTCACATTGATCATTCAGGAAACATACCGGGACTGGTAAAGAACGGTTTTAAAGGGAAAATCTTTTGTACAGATGCTACTCATGATCTCGCCAAAATAATGCTTGCCGATACAGCACACATTCAGGAATACGATATTCAATACATCAACAAAAAAAGAAAACGCCTTGGAAAGTCGATCTTCAAACCAATTTATGAAATGAAAGATGTAGAAGATGCGCTCAAACTTTTTGTGAGCGTGCCTTATCGAAAAGAAATTGAAATTCATCCTGACGTAAAACTAATTTTTACCGATGCCGGACACATTCTTGGCTCTACTGCGGTCAACCTAACTATTAAAGAAAAAGCAAAAACAATTCACTTAACATTTACTGGAGATATTGGTCGGCCTAATGATAAAATTATAAAGGATCCGGAACCATTTCCCCAAGCCGACTACATTATTTGTGAAAGCACTTATGGAAACCGACTGCACGACAATTCTGAAGCAACAGAAAAAAAATTGCTAGATGTTGTTCGTCGTACTTGCGTTGAGAAAAAAGGTAAGTTAATTATTCCTGCCTTTAGTTTGGGTCGTACACAAGAGATTGTTTATGCTTTCAACAATTTAAAAAATGCAGGACTCCTTCCTAATATTCCTGTTTATGTTGATAGTCCATTGTCTGTTAATGCAACCTCTATTATGAGAAAACATCCTGAGTGTTTTAATCCGGAAATTATTGCTTCGTTAAAAAACGATCCGGATCCTTTTGGATTTTCTAATCTTACTTACATTAACAAGCCCGACGAATCGATTGCATTAAATACGATGTTAGAACCAATGATTATTATTTCAGCCTCAGGAATGGCCGAAGCCGGAAGAATTAAACATCATATTAAAAATAATATTTCAGACCCCAAAAACACAATTATGCTTGTAGGCTATTGTTCACCCGGAAGTTTAGGCGGTCGACTTGCAGCAGGACAAAAAGAAGTTCATATCTTTGGAAAAGAATATCAGGTGAAAGCTGAAGTCGAGTTTATAAGCAGCTTTTCGGCACACGGCGATTATAATGAAATGCTAGAGTTTCTTTCATGTCAAAATCCGGCATTAGTAAAAAAAGTTTTTTTAGTACATGGTGAATATGATGTGCAATTGGAGTGGAGAGATAAAATTATCAACGCCGGATTCAAAAATGTTGAGATCCCAAGTAAACATGATGAAGTAGAATTATGAGTGCAATTATTTTTTTAATACAGAAGGAAATTCAATCGGAGTGGCGGCAAAAATATGCCTTCAATGGATTATTGCTATATGTTATTTCAACTGTATTTGTGTGCTATCTTTCGTTCCGCCAAATTGTAGATTTACCTACATGGAATGCATTGTTTTGGATCATTCAATTATTTGCTGGTGTAAATGCAATCTCAAAAAGTTTTCTTCAAGAAGGACGCGGAAGAATGTTGTATTATTATACACTTACCAATGCACGCTCATTCATTATCGCGAAAATAATTTACAATTTGTTATTGATGCTTGTGCTTTCAAGTTTTAACCTACTCTTCTACTCTCTTTTCATAGGCAATCCTGTTATCGATATGCCAATGTTTTTAATTGCGATGTTCTTAGGTAGCGCCGGATTTTCGGCTGTACTGTCAATGGTTTCAGCAATTGCTTCAAAAGCTGGAAATAATTTTGCGCTAATGTCTATTCTTAGCTTTCCTATTCTTATCCCTTTGCTGATGGTAACAATCAGGTTTTCAAAAAATGCAATGGATGGATTAGCATGGTCGGTTAATCAAAATTTTGCTGTCATTTTAGTGGCACTAATAAGTATGGTTTTTGGTTTATCGTACTTATTGTTCCCTTATCTTTGGCGCGATTAAAAAGTTCCGGTAACTATATGATAAAAAAATCGAATTCGTTATTTCTTGGATTACAATGGTGGAAATGGTTGTGTATCGCATTACTTTTCTACACATTTATTCAAGGTTTGTTAATTGAAGTTCCTCGACTACCAATTTTGCATGAAACCATTCGAAATTTATTCTTTCATGTTACTATTTGGTTTAGTATGATTATAATGATGATCTCATCTTTAATTTATGGAATCCGTTATTTAAAAAGTAACAATTTAGACTACGATATTAAAGCGAGCGAGACTGCATACACCGGTGTTTTTTTGGGAGTTCTTGGATTGCTTACCGGAAGTTTATGGGCTAAATTTACATGGGGAGCGTGGTGGGTAAATGATGCGAAACTCAATGGCGCAGCTGCAACAATGCTTGTTTATCTTGCATATATTGTGTTGAGAGGATCTATCGACGATGAAAATAAAAAGGCACGGATCTCGGCAGTCTATGGAGTATTTGCTTTCACGTTGATGCTGGTCTTCATCATGATCTTACCTCGTTTAACAGATTCTCTTCATCCGGGTAATGGTGGAAATCCCGGTTTTAGTAAATACGATCTCGATAGTAATATGCGTACTGTTTTTTATCCCGCTGTAATTGCGTGGGCACTTTTAGCTTCATGGATTACAGATATCAGAATAAGAATAAAAAGAATTTCCCTTCAAGAATAACCTTGTAATCACTCATCACTAATGAAAAAAATAAAAACTTCCATACTCATTCTATTTTCCCTATTGTTTTCGGTTTCGTGCATGGCACAAGACACATCGGTAGAAATGGCTGATGTAATGAGGAGCAACGGAAAAATTTATGTGGTGATTGGAGTTATTTCAATCATTCTATCAGGTATTTTGATCTACTTAATCAGCATCGATCGGAAGTTGCGATCTATTGAAAAAAGCCTTCCAAAAGGAAAATAGTAAGAACCGTTTTCGACCCAAAAACAGATTTTTTCTCCAGTATTTCGGAAAACTTCGTCTTTAATGAATAAAGACGATTTTGCTGATATATGTCAACTTTGCTAATGATTTTAATGTTAAATTTGCAGAGAAATAATGCCTCAATTAAAAATGAAAAAATCGCATATAGCAGCCATCGTAGTTATTGCCATCGCCATTGGAGCTATCCTTAGTACACTTGCCGATTCCAGTACGTACGCTTCCTTTAATCTTGCTGCAGAACATCCTTCGAAATCATTTCACGTTGTTGGAAAGCTAAACAAAGAAAAACCTCAAGCTTATAACCCACAGGTGGATGCTGATCTCTTTTCTTTTTATTTGGTCGACAACGAAGGAGATGAAAAATTAGTTATGCTTCACAAAGCAAAACCACAAGACTTTGATAAGTCGGAGCAAATTGTGGTAATCGGAAAAATGAAAGATAATAGTTTTGAAGCTTCGGATATTCTTATGAAGTGCCCTTCAAAATACAATAACCCAAAAGACGATTTGAAGGCTGTGACCTCTCAACGTTAATATAATTTGCTTAACTCACTTAATGGATATTCAATATATCGGAGAACAACTCCTCTGGGGAAAGATTGGAAACATACTTGTCTTTACTGCTTTCACCACTGCCATCTTATCAGCACTTGCCTACTTTTATTCTTTCCGAACAGAAGATCTTGCTTTTAGAAAATTAGCGAGACAAGCTTTTGCAGTACATACCATTTCGGTAACAGGAATTTTCGCACTTTTATTCATAGTCATATTAAATCATCGCTTTGAATATTTTTATGTTTGGGAGCATAGCAATACGATTATGCCACTCAAATACATTCTCTCCTGTTTCTGGGAAGGACAAGAAGGAAGTTTTCTCCTGTGGATGTTTTGGCATACGGTGTTGGGCTGGATTTTAATCGCTACTTCCAAAGATTGGGAGAGTAGTGTGATGTTCATAGTATCGTTGGTTCAAGTATTTTTAGCCTCAATGATATTAGGCGTGGTTGTTTTCAATTATAAAATTGGTAGCAATCCGTTTATTTTACTTCGTGACCATCCCGATTTTGCAAATCTTCCATTTATTAAAATGCCTGATTATCTTTCGCGGATAAAAGACGGAAGAGGGCTGAATCCTTTATTACAAAATTATTGGATGACGATACATCCGCCTACTCTTTTTTTAGGATTCGCTTCCACTGTAGTTCCTTTTGCTTTTGCAATTGCTGCACTACTTCGAAAAAAATTTACGGAATGGATTCAACCGGCATTGCCATGGGCATTCTTTAGTGTCATGATTTTAGGAACCGGAATTTTGATGGGTGCTGCTTGGGCTTATGAATCGTTAAGCTTTGGAGGATTCTGGGCTTGGGATCCGGTAGAAAATGCGTCTCTAGTTCCTTGGATGACAGCAGTAGGTCTTGCTCACGTTATGCTGATCTATCGACATCGAAAAAAATCAATTCTTTCTAATTTCGTTCTTGCTGCTGTTACTTTCTTTTTCGTCCTCTACTCTACTTTCTTAACAAGAAGTGGAATACTAGGCGATTCATCGGTACATGCTTTTACAGATCTTGGAATGTCAGGACATCTTTTACTTTACATGTTGTTCTTTTTATTCCTTTCAGCTTACCTGATTATAAAAAATTATAAACATTTAAGAGAGGAACACGATGAAGATCAAATTTCGTCTCGCGAATTTTGGATGTTTATTGGTGCTTTAGTATTAGTTATCGGTTGTCTTCAAATTAGCACCACGACATCTATTCCAGTTTTCAATAAATTATTCGGAACCAAACTCGCTCCTCCTGCAGATCCCATCGATCATTATAATCAGTGGCAAGTACCTATTGCTATTTTGGTAGCATTATTAATCGGCATCGGGCAATTTTTTAAATACAAGAACACCGACTTAAAAGAGTTTAGAAAGAAAATAACTTTTAGTGTAATTGCTTCATTAATTATTACCGGACTTAGTTCATTCTATCTCGGAGCTTACAGAGTTCATTACTACTTTCTCTTCTTTGCATCAACCTTTGCTGTTGTCGCCAATGCCGACTATTTTATACGAACATTAAAAGGGAAATTTAAAAACTCAGGAGCTTCAATAGCTCACATCGGAATTGGTTTGATTTTAATGGGTGCACTTATTTCTAATTCAAAGAAAGAAGTTATATCGCGCAATTTGAAAAATGTAGATCTTGGTAAGGACATGCCGAACAAGGAAAATATCATGATCGAACAAAAGAATGATACGCTTCCAATGGGAAATTATTATGTAACTTATACAGGAAGAGAAAAGAAAGGCGTAAACGTATTGTTCAACATCGAGTATTTTAAATTGAATCCGGTTACTGGTATAAAAGAAAAACAATTTCTACTTCAACCATTTGTTCAGATTAATGAGCGAATGGGAAATGTGGCAGAACCGGCTACCGAACATTTTTTCACAAAAGATATTTACACACATATCACTTATGCGGAAATTGAAAAATCGGCCGGAGAACATAAAGAAGCGGATCACGATAGCGACTACCTTCCTTCTAAAAAACAGAATTTAGCAGTGGGCGATACTTTTGTTACAAGTAATAGTTTTGTCATTCTTAAAAGTCTAAATAAAAATATCAATCATGCCGAATTAAATATGAAAGATTCGGATATTGCAGTTGGCGCTCAATTACTGATTGAAGACATTAACAAAAAAACTTACACTGCCGAGCCGGTCTTTATGATTCGCGATTTTGCTATTTATACGAAAGAAGATGTTGTTGATGAGTTAGGATTAAAATTTAATTTTGAAAAAATTGATCCGGCAACCGGAAAAATTGAATTGTCGATCGCAGAGAAAAAAACCAATCGCAGCGATTTTGTGATTATGAAAGCTATTATCTTTCCCGGAATAAATATATTGTGGACAGGTTGTATTCTAATGATCATTGGTAGCATAACTGCCATCAGAAAAAGGATAACACAGAATAAACAAAAAACATCCTCACAAGAAGCATGAGAATCGTTTTAATCGGATCAGGAAATTTGGCTACTCAGTTAGCTCCTGCTCTCAAAAAGAGCGGCAATCAGATTGTCTGTGTTTATTCGAGGAAAATAAAAAATGCTACAACATTAGCCAATAAAATTAAAACGATAGCAACTAACAAGATTTCGGAACTCCCGATAGATGCTGATCTATATATTGTGGCAATACAAGATGATGCCATCCAACTTGTATTAGACCAATTAGAATTTAACCCTAAACTTATTGTTCATACTAGTGGTTCTGTTCCATTAACTGTACTTTCATCTAAATATAAAAATAGCGGAGTTTTATACCCATTGCAAACTTTTACCCTTACCGGAAAAACAAACTGGAAAAAAACGCCTATTTTAATTGAAGGATCTAATAAAAATTCGTTGGGAATCTTAGAGAAATTAGCAAATGCAATTGCAAGTAAAGTTGTGAAAGTAAATTCGGACAAAAGAAGCTCTATCCACCTTGCTGCTGTTTTCGCTAGCAATTTCGTCAATCACATGTTTACCATTTCTTCCGACATACTTAAGAAAGAAAAAATATCATTTGATCTACTCAAACCAATCATATTAGAAACTACATCAAGAATAATAAATGGCGACCCCTTAAAATCACAAACAGGTCCGGCTAAGCGTAAAGATCATAAAACCATTTCAAAGCACCTAAAAATGCTTAAAGCAGATACTGACAAGAAAAAAGTATATCAATCCATCACCACCAGCATACTCAATAAATATTCAAAATAATAAATCATTACTTCAATTAACACTTTCATCCATTATTCTGTTATGAAAAATTTCAAAGAACTACTTACTAATATCAAGTGTTTTGTTTTTGATATTGATGGAGTGCTGACGAATGGGTCCGTTATTGTTTTGCAAAATGAATTGCATCGCACTATGAATATTAAAGATGGATTTGCCTTGAAAGAAGCTGTAGACAAAGGATATCATGTGGCCATTATTTCAGGTGGGAAATCAGAAAGTACTAGAACACGTTTGGCTAATTTGGGAATTAAAGACATTTATTTAGGTGTAAATGACAAAACCGAAAAACTTGACGAAATCAAATTGATGTATGATTTAAAAAGTGATGAAATACTTTATATGGGAGATGACATTCCAGATTTTAAAGTAATGCAACAAGTTGGAGCACCTTGCTGTCCAAACGATGCCACACATGAAATAAGAGCCATATCTGTTTACGTAAGTCCATTCAAAGGTGGCGAAGGATGTGTGAGAGATGTAATTGAGCAGACAATGAAGTTACAAGGCAAGTGGCCGGTTTAATTATTACACTATGAATTTAATAAGACTTATTCGACTTCCCAACTTATTGATTATTGCCTTTACACAGTTTTTAGTAAGGTATTGTTTGATTTTACCTGCTTTCCTAACAGAGCAAAAAATTACAGGTGAATTACCGCCACACCTTGATAAACTTCAATTTATTTTACTTGTAGCTTCTACACTTTTAATAGCTGCAGGAGGATATATTATTAATGATATTAATGATATTGATATCGATGAGGTAAATAATCCGGGGAAAAACATAATCGGGAAATCGATAAATGAAAATGTAGCACAGATCATCTACTACTCTATTACCGGACTTGGAGTTCTGCTCGGATTTTGGATTGCATTCCAAATCGGCAAACTTTCATTAGGGACTATTCCGCTTTTCTGCGCATTGTCGTTATATATGTATAGTACTTTTTACAAAAAGAGACTTTATTCCGGAAATATTATTGTTTCGGTACTTGCTGCACTTAGCGTATTAATTGTTGGGCTCTACGAACCGGAATTTTACAGGAATATTATTTATCTTCTGTACTATTCACTTTTCGCTTTTCAAATGACTTTGATTCGAGAAATAATTAAAGACGCAGAAGACATAGATGGAGATGAACGTGCGCAATGCAAAAGTATTCCTATTCGTTTTGGAATCAAAAAAACAAAAACTACAATTGTTGCTTTAATTGTTTTAACAATATTTAGCTTACTCCATGTACTCTATTACAACTTTTATAACAATCCTGTAATTAGTTTTATGAACCTAGCAGCTATCTTTATTCTTCCATTGCTAGCTCTAATATATTTAGTTTTTTCAGCTCACAACAAAAAGGACTTTCATTATGCAAGTGTATTCACTAAAATATATATGGTTCTGGGAGTTTCAAGTATGGCGGGCCTTTGGTATTATTTCTTACGATAAACATTGTGCAGAAAATAGAACATTTAAAAATAGTACTTGGATCAGGATCACCAAGACGGAAACAGCTTTTGCAAGAAGCCGGTTTTTCTATTAGAGTAATGACGAAAGAAATTGATGAGACACCGCCATTAGGATTAGTTCGCGAAGCTATTGCAATTAAATTGGCTGAAATGAAAGCGCACGAATTGAAATTGGAAATAAAAAATGATGAAATACTTATTACTGCCGATACTATTGTTTGCTTCGAAAACAAAGTATTGAATAAACCAATCGACAAAACAGAAGCACTCCAAATGCTTGAGACGCTAAATGGAAAAATTCATCAAGTGTATACCGGAGTTTGCGTTGTAAAAAAAGGTAAATCAATTTCTTTCACTGTTAAAACAGATGTTCATTTTAACGATCTTTCTAAATCGCAACTGGAAAATTACATTGATGAATTTAAACCTTACGACAAAGCCGGCTCGTATGGTGCACAAGAGAGTTTACCATCCGGCATGAATCCTTGTTCAGAGAAAGAAATAAATTTCATGGTTGAGATTAACAGACCGAAGCTTTTAGAGAATTGCATCGTTAGAAATAAGCAAATGGGGAATCCATTGATAAAAAAAATTAACGGAAGCTTTTTTAATGTCATGGGACTTCCAATAGTTGAACTAACAGAAACTTTGCTCGATGGACAATTCAACTAATAAGCAAAGTGAATTACGGATTGCTTATTGGAAAATGCACTTGGCAATTTTCCTTTGGGGTTTCACCGGATTGCTTGGAAAGTTAATTCAATTAAACGAAGGCATGTTAGTTTGGTACCGAATGCTCATCAGTTCATTGGCAATAGCGATTTTTCTTTATTTCAAAAAAGCATGGCCTAAAATAAGCAGAAGAGAAATTTTTATTATCGGAGCAATAGGCGTTTTGGTGATGTTGCATTGGCTTACTTTTTATGGTTCAATAAAAGCAAGCAGTATTTCTGTTGCAATGATCTGCTTATCTGCTATCGCTCTTTTCTCTTCTATTATTGAGCCATTGGTCAATAAAGCGCCATTCGATGTTATTGAAATTATTTTCAGTGCCATGGCAGTAACAGGGATTTCTGCTATTTACAATTCAGATGTTTCTGCTTCTACAGGAATTATTCTCGGATTAATAAGTGCGCTCTTCAGTTCTGTGTTTTCAATTCTAAATAAAAGAATCGCCGGTAAATATGGCAGTCTTACAATTAGTTTAATTGAACTTTCGAGCGGATGGTTTTTTCTAACGCTACTCCTCCCCTTCTATCTCAGTTTTGCTTCCCCAACAAAATTCATTCCTTCAACAACCGATTTTATTTACTTAATGATACTTTCTTTAGTCTGTACAGTTTTTACATGGATTCTTTCATTGCAAGCACTGAGAAAAGTATCAGCCTATACAATGGCGCTAGCTTTGAATTTAGAGCCGGTATATGGAATTATACTTGCAATAATTTTTGCAGGAGAAGGAAAGTTAATGAATAAAGGATTTATAACCGGAGCGGTAATTATTTTAATAACAGTAATCCTTCATACTATTTATAAAGCGAAAAAAGAAAAAATCTCATGACCATTTCATACGATTACTTCACAAGCCAAATTGGACTCATCTATTTATCGGCCGATGAAATCGGCTTGAGGAATGTCGAGTTCATTGAAAATATTTATGATGAAAATGAAATTTTTAAAAAAGAGAAAACAAAAGAAATACTTTTTTCTAATTCTGAAATTTTGAAAAATGCAATTGAACAACTCAGGAAATATTTTGAGAAAAGTTTAACTGAGTTCTCTGTGCCGGTAAATTTAGATGGCACCGACTTTCAAAAATCAGTTTGGAATGAATTAACGTTAGTCCCATTTGGTGAAACGAGATCCTATTTAAAGCAAGCTATTGCACTTAAAAACGAAAAAGCAATTCGCGCAGTAGCCAAAGCCAACGGTAGTAATCCGATTGCTATAATAATTCCTTGCCATCGAATTATTGGCTCTGATGGCTCATTGACAGGCTATGCCGGTGAATTGTGGCGAAAAAAATGGTTGTTGGAGCATGAAGGTTTCTTGAAGGCTGAACAACTGGAATTGTTTTAAACTGATAAAATGTTATTTTTGCAGTATGCTGGGGGCAATTAAAAAATCACTCGCTTTTCTTTTTCTATCTGTATTCCTGATTCCGAATATAGGTGAAAGTATCCATCAATTTCAGATGGAACACGTTCATACATGCAAAGAAGATGGCAAATTTCATATACACGAAATTCACCACCATTGCCAGTTGTGCGATTACAATTTTATTGCCGGTGGAGAAAAAATCGAATCTGTTTTTCTAAAAAAACAAGAACAGAATAGTATCGTATATTCTTTCCCCTATTCTGAATGTTCATTACCTATTCTTGAAAATAAAAATTTACTTCGCGGTCCACCACAAATTTGATTGAATTTCATTTTCATTTTATTCATCAATCAAATCAAATTTCATGTATCGTACATTCAAATTACGCTTAGCGTTTATATTACTTATTTTTTCTACTAACATCTTTGCCGCTTCTTCTTTTGCAGAAAAAGTTACACTCACAGGAAATGTGAAAGATAAAATGACGCAAGAGAATCTAATTGGCGTAAGCGTTTTTATTTCTGATCTTAAAACAGGTGGAATTACAGACCTTGATGGTAACTTTAAGATAGACAACCTCCCCTCCAGAACTGTAACAATTCAAATTAGTTTAGTTGGATACAAAACATTAATCCAAACAATCAATTTGATGGTAGTAAAAAATGTAACTATCGAACTTGATGCATCTGTCAAAGAAATAAATGCTGTAGTCATAACAGGATCTCCAAACGTTGTTGAAAAAAATAGAACTCCTACTCCTATTACCGTAGTACCTAAAAATGTAATTGAACAAAGTGCTTCAACAAATATTATTGACGCACTAACTTCTCAACCGGGAATTTCGCAGATCACTACCGGAAGTGGTATTTCAAAACCTGTAATTAGAGGACTTGGATATAACCGTGTAGTGGTTGTAAATGATGGCGTACGACAAGAAGGACAGCAATGGGGCGATGAACATGGAATAGAAATAGATGAGTACAATGTTGACAATGTAGAAATATTGAAAGGTCCGGCTTCTCTTACATTTGGATCTGATGCCATGGCAGGAGTGATCAATTTTATTTCTTCGCCATCATTACCTAATGGAAAAGTAAGCGGTGAAGTGTTATCGGAGTATCAAAGTAATAATGGTCTTTATGGTTTTTCTGCCAATACAAAAGGCAACAAAAATGGATTTATTTGGGATGCACGCTTAAGTACAAAGTCGGGGCATTCATATCAAAACAAATACGATGGTTATGTTTATAATTCAGGCTTTAAAGAATACGCAGGACTACTTACAATTGGTCTTAATCGTCAATGGGGTTATAGTCATTTAACAGTGAGCAATTATTTTATTCAACCTGGAATTACTGAAGGCGATCGAGATTCTGCTTCAGGGAAGTTCGTCAAGAAAGTACCCACGAGCGACTCAACATTCACGGAAGAAATTGTAAGTGACCAAATGAATAAAAGTTATTCAATTCAAAATCCATTTCAAAAAATAAATCATTTAAAAATAATTTGGAGTAATAGTTTGATCATTAAAAATGGAAGTCTAAAATCTATTTTTGGCTTTCAACAAAATACACGTAAAGAATATGCAGATATTTTTAATCCGAATCAGTTTGGATTATTTTTTGATTTAAAAACATTTAACTATGAATTAAAATACCATTTCCCTGAAATGAATAAGTATAATTTGACCACAGGAATAAATGGAATGATCCAAAACTCTGCTAATAAAGGAAGTGAATTTCTTGTTCCTGCATATAATCTTCTTGATGGAGGAATATTTACATTGGCATCTAAGAATTTTCAAAAGCTAGATGTAAGTGCCGGTATTAGATATGATTTTAGAAATGTTAACGGCAATGATCTATACCTCGATAGTTCAAATCGCCCTACCAATTATAATAACTCAGCAGAACATAAATTCTCTGGGTTTAACACTCTCTTCAATGGATTTACCGGTAGCGCAGGAGTTGCTTATAATTTCAATTCAACTTACTATAGCAAAGCAAATATCTCATTCGGTTTCCGTGCACCTAATATTGCAGAGTTAGGAGCAAACGGAATTCATGCAGGAACATTACGCTATGAAAAAGGCAATAGCACTTTAAAAGCCGAACACAGTCAACAAATGGATATCGCTATCGGGATCAATACCGATCACCTAACTATCGAGTTGGATGGGTTTATTAATTCTATCAATAATTTTATTTTCTTATCGAAATTATCGACTGCCAATGGAAATGATTCCATTACTGACGGTTATTCTACATTCCAATATGTTTCCGGAAATGCGCGTCTTGCGGGAGGTGAATTGATGATTGACCTCCACCCTCACCCTTTCGATTGGCTTCATTTCGAAAACTCTTTTTCGTTTGTAGATGCGCAGCAAATAAATCAAAGTGATTCAACCAAATACCTTCCCTCTACTCCGCCTGCAAAATTTACAAGCGAGATCCAATTGTCTGTTAAAAAATTAAGTAAAGTAATAAGGAATAGTTATTTCAAAATTGGTGCAGACATATTCTTCGACCAAAATAAAATCTACTCTGCTTATCATACGGAAACTGCTACAAGTGGATATCAACTTTTACATACCGGAATTGGCACTGAATTATTTTCAAAAAATAAAAAAGTTTGTTCCATCTTTCTGAATGTAACAAATCTTGGTGACATAGCTTACCAAAGTCATTTGAGTAGATTAAAATATGCACCGGAAAATTTAGCGACAGGAAGAAACGGAATTTACAACACAGGACGATCAATTAATTTTAAAGTGATTGTTCCTCTGTTTAATTAAGAAAAATTCGTATTGAAGTAATGCTTTAAGAACTTAAATGGCTTTTTTGTTTGTTTTTGAGAGTAAGATGTGTTTTGATAATTTGGATTTCTTTCTATCTTTATTGCATCTAACCCCAATCTTCGAATGAAAAAAATTCTACTTGTACTAACCATTTTTTGGTTTAGTTCCATTGTTGCATTTGCACAATGTACTCCCGGCTTTTCAGAAATTATTGTACAAATAATTCCTGACAGCTATCCATTAGAAACATCGTGGACTTTATCAGATAATCAAGGCACTGTTTTAACATCTGGCGGTTCTGTTGGCGATACGATTTGTTTGCCGACAAGCAGCTGCGATATGTTCAAGATCTACGACTCTGTTGGTGATGGAATTTTTTCTCCCGGTGGATTTTATGTTTATGTAAATGGTGTTTTGCAAATTAGCGGAAGCAATTTCGGCAGCTTTTATCAAGCATCTATAAATTGTATTCAAGGATATTTTTGTACCAACCCTATTCCTATAGATACAGGATCTTTCACTGCTCCCACTAGAGATTCATGGTTTTCATATACTGCTCCGGCAAATGGAACGTATTTACTTACAACGTGCGGAACGAACAGTTGCAATACACAAATTTGGGTTTACCTTACTTGCCCTGCTATTCCGTATCAAGATAATGCAACCGGAACTTATGCTTTTAACGACGACAACGCATGTGGTTTACAAGCCGACATGAACGTTATCTTTGTTGCAGGCACAACTTATTTAATTCGTATAGGTGATGCAATTGGTTCTTGTGGCGGACCAATCAACTTTCAATTAAGTTATCTTGGACAAGTACAAGGTTGTACAGATCCTACATCTTGCAATTATAATCCGTTAGCAGTAATCGATAATGGAAGTTGCATCTACCCTCCTAACCCATTATGCGCAGGTCCAGACTTACAAATAGATTCATTGTCGTTTATCACGAGCTTGAGTGTTATCCCTCACACGTCCACTACATGCGACGTAGATGAAGGATGTGTAACAGGATATGGAGCTCGCTATTGTTTAACTTTTTCATCTAAGATTAACAATATCGGAACACAAGATTTTTACATCGGCAACTCTACTACACAACCTGGCATGTTTAATACAAATAATTGTCATGGTCATGCACATTATGAAGGCTATGGCGACTATCGTTTATTCGACAGCAATGGAAACCTAGTTCCTTCCGGGCATAAGAATGGTTTTTGTGTTATTGACCTTTGCGGATTTGGTCAGTATACATGTAGCAATATGGGAATTTCGGTAAATTGTTTTGATCGCTATGGTGCAGGAACACAATGTCAGTGGTTAGATATTACAGATGTTCCAACAGGAGATTACCGAGTTGCAGTGATCATCAATTCAAAACATCTTCCCGATGCACTTGGTCGTTATGAAACAAATTTCGCTAATAACGCTTTGCAAGTTTGTATGCACATAGATCAACATCCGGGTGCAGCACCAACTTATGCGCTACTTCCAAACTGTACACCGTTTATGGATTGTACAGGGTTACCGGGCGGAGCAAGTGAAAGAGATTGCAATGGAGTTTGTAATGGTCCGGGAGTATATGGTGACACATATTCTAATTCTACACTAGATTCGAATGATGTAAAAACATATATGGACTTAGTGCAATTGGGAATGCCGGCTGCCATTTGTTACGACCTTGACAGAGATAATCAGATTTCTGTTTATGATGCATCATTAATGAACTGGTGTTTAGGAGGCAATACAACTCACCCGGGAGGTAGCTATCACAATCATTGCAATTTCCCTCGCAATATTACAAACCCTAGTCATCTGACAAGCTTAACAATCAGTGGTGCAAATTTTACCGACAATTATATTGATGTTGATATACTTTCAGCAGCAGCAAATATTAAAGCATATCAATTTTCAATGAGTGGCATTCAGATTAGTTCGGTAGTAAGTTTAGCTAACCCTACACTCTTCCCTGTAGATGTTCGATTCAGAGCTAGTACGAATGAAGTTTTTGCAATATCGCTTCAAGACAGTTCTTTGATTCGTTCTTCGAACAGCCAACATTTAGTAAGAATTTACTTCAGTGCTATTACCGATTCTGTAATTTGTATAAGTCAAATTAAAGAGATTGTAAATGCAGATGCAGAACGAACTATTCCTAGTATAACAGGTGGTTGTGTAAATTCAATTAC
Source organism: Bacteroidota bacterium (assembly GCA_031361545.1). GTDB lineage: Bacteria > Bacteroidota > Bacteroidia > AKYH767-A > 2013-40CM-41-45 > JADKIH01. Next base: position 673 of record JANLRG010000480.1, on the reverse strand, counting down.
AACAGGAATTACTGCGTTGACAAAACCATCCGACATGTTAATTATTCCGAATCCGGCGAACGATCATGTTTTTATTCATTTATCAGGAACAACAGACCCATCCGATGAACTTACCATTACAGATGCTAGCGGAAGAATAGTAAAAGTCGCTATTAATTCCGTTCGCGATGCTTGGTATGAAATGAATATCGACAACTTACCAATTGGAGTTTACTTTGTTATTCGAAAAGGAAAAAATATTACAGGAGTTTGTCGCTTTGTAAAAATATAACGAGAACACTACTAAATATAAAGGCTGAATGAACTATCATTCAGCCTTTTTTATTTTTAGTTTGACTAAAAAAATGTGAGGAAAATTTTGATTAAAAAAAATACAGATTGATATCGTCATTAGTGACAACCTGTCGTTGTTACTAAAATTGTTGAATAGATGCTTTACTTCGAATTTATGTTGAAAGTTTATTTGCCCACTTGTATCCGAATTATTCTGATATTAGGATTTTTAAAATTCTGTAGGCAATTATCCATTACATAATAATTTTTCTGCATTTAATCTCTGAAATACACTTTTCATCGCACCACCACCATCTTCCCACTCTTCACCATTTTCTCTCCGGTCAATTTGTAAAAATAAATTCCCTCTGAAAAAGATTGCAAGTTTATTGTTGTTAAC
>JANLRG010000221.1:0-2195 GCA_031361545.1 Bacteroidota bacterium | reverse complement strand
CTTTTTCATAAAGGCGTGGTGTTAAGTGGTGGCTCTTTGGTAGGTATTAACAAAGAATATGCTGAAAAATTAGGCGTAAAAATCATGGAAGAAGCAGGTTTGAAGCAAGGCGACATCGAAAAATTGCAACAAATTCCTTGGAGAGAATACATTGATATTGCCAATCGTGCTGTTGATAAAATGGCAGATGAAGCCAAACGCCTCAATATACTGAGGGGGGGCTATTCGCCCGTTTCAGATGGTGAATATCTGAATGACAAACCATTTTTCAGCGATGCGAACCATTTTTCGGCAGATATTCCGTTGATGATTTGTTCAACATTCAATGAGCAAAGTCCAAGTCGAACGGATGCTGCTTTAGAAAACGTCACATTGGCAGACGTAAAAGAAAAAATCAAGACGCGTTTTGGCGATAAATCGGGAGAAATCGTTGAGGCTTATGCTAAAAACTTCCCCAAAGCACGTCCGATTGAAATTTGGTCTATGATTGTCTCCAATCGTAAAAATGCTGTGGCTACTGCCGATGCGAAAGTCGGACAGAAAAAAGCACCTGTTTACACGGCTTGGTTTGGCTGGCAACCGCCTCTTTTTGATAACCGTATGAGGGCTTTCCATTGCAGCGATATTTGTTTTTGGTTCTACAACACCGAGTTGATGTTGACGCATACAGGCGGTGGCAAACGTCCAAGAGCATTGTCAGAAAAAATGGCGAAATCGTTTCTCAATTTCGTCAAAACAGGCAATCCAAACGGCGGTGGCTTACCAAACTGGCATCCTTATACGTCCCAAAATGGTGAAACAATGATTTTGGACGATACAAGCGCCTTAGTAAATGACCCTGACCGTGAAGCGCGGAAAGCACTGGCGTGATGCGTTTTTGTAAGAAATACTGAGGGGGTAGCTGAACAAGGTATTCAATAAAAACAATTATAATGGAAGGTAGAAGAGTCTATAAAGAAATGGTTATTACCTACGCTGAATTGGCACAAGCCTTAATTCAATTAGGTTTCCAAAATCAATCGGATGCCCACTATTTTCGTTTTGTCAATAGTGAGTATAATGCACGGGTTCTATTAAAATCGAATCCAGAAAATCAAACTTTGTTCAAAGCTATTATTTCAGGTTATTCCTATCAACTTTATATGCAGGGTGTCATTGATGATTTTGATGACCTTGCTAAATTAGTTGAGAAAAACAGAGAAGTAATGCTTAAAAAACAAGCTGCTTAAGCTAAACAAACAAAAATAAAAGCCGCCTCGACACAATATCGAGGCGGCTTTTTTATAAGCATTAATTTCGTTATTGCCCACATTTAAGTTTCCATTCTGCTGCGCGTGCATCGCCTTTTCCAGAATACGCATCAGCGAGCAAACACACCAACTTCATATTTTTAGGGTCTTTAGGAATTGTTTTTTCAAGCCGTGCAATGGCTTTATCAAATTGTCCCGTTTTAATGGCAAGCCGTGCCAATTGCAAATTGACAATAATATTATCAGGATTTTGCGCGTCAAGTTCGCGGAGTTGCAAAATGCCTTTCATCGGATTGTCGGCAGGTGGGTTTTCTACAAAACATAAGGCTAAATTTAAGCGGTGCTCCAATTTTGTCGGGTTCAAAGATGCGGCATTTTGGAAGGCTTCGGCAGCGCGTTTTGAACAAAATTCTCTTAGATTTGGGTCAGTTGCTTTTTGCAAAGCGAGGTAGAAATTTGCGCCTGCAATAGACCATGCTTCATCTGTTTTTTCAGCTTCGGCGATGCGTTGCGCGTAAATAGCCGCGACTTCATCATGCCCTGCATTGTGCCAAGCGGCGGATAAAGGCTTCAATACTGAGGGGGTGCTTTCAGTCGCTGATTTTTCTGTAAGTGGTTGAATGCCAGCGCGTTGTTCGGCAGTTAAGGCAGCCGTTGCTTGTTCAATAAGCGTTGCTGGATTCACGGCTTCGACGGTTAAAGCGCGGGAAGTGGCAACTGTTTTTTGCTCTTTCGATTTAACATCACAACCGAAATAAAGAATAAAAAACAAACCGAGAGCGGAGAGGATGACGAGGATTTGGGTGCGATTCATGATGATGTAGTCGGGAAATTTATTTCCCGATTTGAGTACGCGGGAAATAAATTTCCCGGCTACGTTATAGAGGTGACTAAAATAGAAATTGTGCATCACGAGCGTTTCGGGCGAAAACTCCGTGATGCACA
>JANLRG010000214.1:0-11956 GCA_031361545.1 Bacteroidota bacterium | reverse complement strand
CCTGGTAGCACATATTTGAACTTTATAATAAATTCCACTTTGAGAAGAAGGAAGGTTAACCGAAACATCTTGCGCTGTTGAAATATTTTTTTTTGATTCTTCAATAATCTTAGACGCCATAATTTGTTTGTCGTTTTCATCACTAATCAAAGCATCAATAATCGAATCCGGTATGTTTTCTTCTCCTGCAATATCTTTTGTTCTATCTTCTTCCGATTTATTTTCTTCATTACCATAAATTAGCATCCCATTAATCTGAGGTGCAGATTTTATATTCACAGAAGAAACTTTATAAGCTATACTGAACGAAGATTCGGTAGGAAAGGTTGTCCATTCAAAAGAGGCTTTATTTTCTTTGAAGTTAAATGTTGCACCATGAGAATCTATCGGTTCGGCTACAAATCCAGCAGGTATTTCATCTATAAATTGAGCAGATGTTTTTTCGGCATTGGATTCAAATGTTAATTCAACTCTGAATTCTCCTTTCGATGGGTCTATGCTAATTAGTTTTCTGTCAACCTTTAGTTTGTTTTGATCAACTGTTTCAAGACTTCCGACATTTATTTCAATAGGGTCTAGAGAAACTTTTTGAGTTTTTTCATTCTGAATATAATAGAAAAGTCCATTAATCGCTTGCAAGCCGCTCACAGAGGAATCAACTTTAATCTTATAAGAAATAGTGAACACATCTTCAACAGGGATTGTAATCCAAATGAATTTTGCACTCGACTCATCATTGATAAACTGTGCTCTTTTTGTTTCAGTGGCTTCTGCTGAAAAACCTTTTGGAAGAAATTGTTGAAGTCGCGCGAATCCTGTTAAAGCTCCTTTATGAACAGTTAAACTAACTGTAAATTCCGAACCTGCTGAAATTGTCTTCGGAAATGATTGCTCAATATAAATTTCATTGTCTCCGGAAATGAATACCGATCCAAAATAGATGACCAAGCTTGAAAGTAGAAGTACAGCGATTTTAATCATTAAGGCTCTTGTTTTTGCTGGCCTTAAATTACTTTATATGTCTCTAAATTTCGTTAGTAACACCTTCCAGTTATCCATTGCAATTGTTCATAACAATGAACATTTAAAAATTCGGCTTAAGTAAATATCTCGAATAAAATTCATTGATGTGTCTAACTGCGTCATCCGCGTCATTAGCGAGGTACATCAGGTCTAGGTCTTTTGAATCAACCATCTTTTCTTCTGATAATGTATTCTTAATCCAGTCAAAAAGACCTGCCCAATATTCTTTCCCAGCTAAAACTATTGGAAACTTCCCGATTTTTTTTGTCTGAATTAAAGTTAAGGCCTCAAATAATTCATCCATCGTTCCAAATCCTCCTGGACACACAACAAACCCTTGAGCATATTTAATAAACATCAATTTTCGTACGAAAAAATAGTCAAATGTGATTAGTTTGTCTGGGTCGATGTATGGGTTTGAACTTTGTTCAAAAGGAAGCTCAATGTTTAATCCAACAGATTTTCCTCCGGCAGTTTTCGCTCCTTTGTTAGCCGCTTCCATCACTCCAGGACCTCCGCCAGTGATAATGCCATAACCTTCTTTGGTTAACTTGAATGCAATTTCTTCTGCTAACTGATAATATTTTGTATCTGGTTTTGTTCTCGCAGAACCAAATATTGAAACACACGGCCCAATCTTACTCAACTTTTCAAAGCCATCTACGAACTCTGACATAATTTTAAAAATCTGCCACGTATCATGCGACTTAATCTCTTGCCAATCTTTGTCAGAAAATGCTTTTCTGATTTGTAATTCATCGTAATTCATATCTTTATAATTATTCACTTTCAATTATTTAATAGTTGTAATAAAAGTTAATGTCTAACTTTTATTTTTAGTCAGCCTTAGTTCAACGCTGGTTTTTTTTTAAGGTTGCTTTTCTTTGGAATATCTTCAAATTCCTTCTTTAAGAACTCAGCCGTAATACTTTTTTTATTCGTTAAAATTTCTCTCGGACTACCTTCGCAAATTAAGTTTCCACCTCTCATTCCGCCTTCTGGTCCCATGTCAAAAATGTAATCAGAAGCTTTAATGACGTCCATGTTGTGTTCAATGACCATAACCGTATTGCCTTTATCTGTTAATCGATTTAATACATCTAGCAAAATTCGAACGTCTTCAAAATGTAATCCCGTTGTTGGTTCGTCTAAAATATAAAAGGTGTTTCCTGTATCTCTCTTTGAAAGTTCTGTTGCTAACTTTACACGTTGCGCTTCACCTCCACTTAGTGTTGTGCTCTGTTGTCCTAAAGTAATATAGCCTAATCCAACTTCTGCTAATGTTTGAATCTTATGAAGGATATGAGGCATGTTCACAAAAAAATCGACAGCAGTCTCAATGCTCATGTCCAATACATCACTAATCGATTTTCCTTTGTAGCGTATCTCCAATGTTTCGCGGTTGTATCTTTTACCTCTGCATGTTTCACATTCAACATAAACGTCTGGCAAAAAATTCATTTCTATTACTCTCATTCCTCCACCTTGACATGTTTCACATCGACCTCCTTTGACATTAAATGAAAATCTACCTGGCTGATAACCTCTGATTGCTGATTCAGGTAACTGTGAAAATAAATTTCTAATGTCTGTAAATACTCCTGTATATGTAGCGGGATTTGAACGAGGAGTTCTACCGATCGGCGACTGATCTATTTCAATAATTTTGTCAATATGTTGAAGTCCTTTGATGGAAGTATAGGGGAGTGGCTTTTGAATTGAATTGTAAAAATGTTGATTTAAAATTGGATATAATGTTTCATTGATCAAGGTAGATTTGCCACTCCCAGAAACACCGGTGACACAAATTAGTTTACCTAGTGGAATTTTTATAGATACATTCTTCAGATTATGACCAGTTGCACCTTTTAATTCGATGTACTTCCCATTACCTTGACGAAGTGTTTTTGGAATGGCAATTGATTTTCTGCCACTCAAATAATCAGTGGTCATACTTATCTGATTCATTATTTCAGAGGGAGTTCCTTGTGCAACAATATTTCCGCCATGAACTCCAGCTCCTGGCCCTAGATCAATTACATAATCTGCGGCCAAGATTGTTTCTTTGTCGTGTTCCACAACTATAACGGTATTGCCAGTGTCTCTTAAATCTTGTAGTGATTGAATTAGTCGTGCATTATCTCGTTGGTGTAATCCAATACTGGGTTCATCTAAAATGTATAACACTCCCACCAGCTGTGATCCAATTTGTGTAGCTAATCTTATTCTTTGTGTTTCACCGCCACTTAAGGTTTTGGCGCTTCTGTTTAATGTGAGGTAATCTAATCCTACATCAAGAAGAAATTTAATTCTTTTCTTAATTTCTTTTATGACTTCATGTCCTATTTTTTTCTGTTTGGCGGTCAATTTATTTTCTACTGTATCAAACCAAGTTGCTAAAAGTTGAATATCTGTGTTTGCTAATTCAGCAATGTTTTTTTCATTTAGTTTAAAATAAAGTGCTTCCTTTTTTAATCTTGTCCCATTACATTCTGGACAATCTACATGTTGCATAAATCCCTGAATCCATCTTCTCATACTGGGAGACGCTTGGTCGTTATCTTGATTCACAATAAAATTGACAATACCTTCATACGTAGATGGCTGATGGTATGCACTTCCGGATTGGTCATTGGCTAAATTAATTACATCATCTGATCCATACAAAATAATATTCAACGATTCCTCAGGAATTTCTTCAATGGGCATCGTTAGATTGAATTTGTATTTTCTCCCTAGTGCAGTTATCTGTTTAAATATCCATGTATCTTTTTGTGGCCCGAGCGGTATAATTCCACCTGCTTTTATTGACTGTGAAAAATCTGGAATAATACTTTTAATATCGATTTCGGTTACTGTCCCAATGCCATTGCATTTTCTACATGCACCATAAGGAGAATTAAATGAAAAGGTATTTGGTTGAGGCTCGTCATAAGATACTCCACTTGTCGGACACATCAAATGCCTTGAATAAAAGTTTTCTTTTTCTTTTCCGTTTTCAATTATCAGAATGGAACCTTTCCCCAATTTCATTGCTAATGTTAACGATTCTGTCAAACGTTGTTTGATGCTTCCATCAATTTCAAGTCGATCAATCAATAATTCAATGTCATGAGTTTTGTATCGATCTAATTGCAACCCCTTTTTTAACTCTACCAATTGTCCATCTGTTCTCACTCGAAGATAGCCCTGTTGCATGAGCTGCTCAAACAATTCTCTATAATGACCTTTCCTTGCTCTGACTAATGGAGAAAGTAATTGAATTTTTTTTCCATCAAATTTTTTAATTATTAAATCAATAATTTGATCATCACTCAACTTAATCATCTTCTCTCCTGTTACATGAGAAAAAGCATCGGAGGCTCTTGCAAATAAAAGCCGCATGAAATCATAAATCTCTGTGATGGTGCCGACGGTTGATCGCGGATTGAGATTAGTAGTTTTTTGTTCGATAGAAATCACCGGACTCAGTCCATTGATTTTATCTACATCGGGTCGTTCCATCGTACCAAGAAATTGTCGAGCGTAGGCTGAAAAACTCTCCAAATATCTTCTTTGCCCTTCAGCATAAATTGTATCAAAAGCCAAAGATGATTTTCCGCTTCCACTCAAACCAGTGATGACCACCAATTGGTTTCGTGGAAAGGATAAATCAATATTCTTAAGATTATGAACTCTAGCGCCAAAAACTTCTAACAACTCAATTTCTTCTTGCATACTCAATGCCCTCATTTTTTAGGACTCGTAAAGATAGCCTTTTCTATTATTCAAATTTGATTGAAGTTAATTGTCTTTCAACTCTCTGCACTCATAGTTTTTTCAATGAAAAGACACCTTAAAAGGAAATAATTCAATCTCCATTTTGTTAAATTATTTTCTGATTTCATTACAATAAAATAATCCTCAATGCATTCCGTTCCGACAATTATTACTTTCTTTGCATGTATATGAACTTTACAAGATTCTTAGTCCTAATTAGTTTGCTTTTCTCTTCAAGTTTGAGCTATTCACAAATAGGAGGAAATAATGTATATCAGTTTTTAAATATTCCTGCTTCTGCAAGGGTTGCTTCTTTAGGAGGTACTTTCATTACGGTAAAAGACAACGATATTAATTGTGGAATGCAATCAGCTTCGTTATTGAATTCCCAAATGAGTAAATCTATTAGCTTCAGTGGCGTTTCTTATGTGGATGGAATCAAATTTGGAAATGTAGCTTATGCGCTGAATGTTGAAAAAGTGGGAACCTTTTTGGCCTCCGTTAACTATGCAGGTTACGGGCAGTTTCTACAGACCGACGACTTTGGAAATATCACTGGCACTTTTAAAGCTGCAGATTATTCTCTCAATCTCGCTTTTGGTCGCGAGCTAAATCATTTGTTTAGCTATGGAGCACAACTGAAATTTTTATATAGTGATTATTATTTATACAACTCTTTTGGAATCGCTGCCGATTTATCTGCAACTTATTGTGATACTAACAAAAGAGTTACTGCAACTGTTCAAATTAAAAATGTTGGAACGCAGCTGAAAAATTATTTAACTGGCAATAATGAATCTCTTCCTGCGGAAGCATTGATTGGCTTATCAAAAAGAATGGCTCATACTCCTTTGCGTTTTAATATTACTTATCGACATCTCGAAAAATTTGATCTTACTTTTAATGATCCCTACAATTTAGGTGATGTTGATCCAGTAACTGGAGAAGCTCAAGTAAAATCGATTGGATTTTGGGATAAATTTTCTCGACATTTTATTTTTGCAGGAGAAATATTGTTGACACAAAATTTTCATCTCAACGCAGCGTATAATTTTCAAAGAAGAAAAGAATTGTTAGTAAATACAGCGCCAGGATTAGCAGGATTTTCAATGGGTGTAAGTATGAAAATTAGTAAATTTATTATTAGTTACGGAAGAGGGAATTATCATCTTGCTGGTGGTGCAGATCATTTTTCAATCACAACCAATCTGTCGGAATTTATTAAATAAGTTAGCACGACTTTTTATTTTTCACAAAAGCAAGAAACTTTTACTAAATATTTCTCTGGTATGGAAGCAAAGTAGTTGGCGCTCTTGTCGATTTTTCATTTCTTTGCCAAGTGACTACCACGATACAACAATCAAGAACTATGAATCTCTCGTCAGGGCCTAATTCTGGGAAAATCATTATTGCCATTGACGGTTATTCTTCCTGTGGTAAAAGCACCATGGCAAAAGCGATTGCTAAAAAGCTAAGCTACCGTTATATCGATTCTGGTGCTATGTACCGTTCGGTTACACTTTTTGTCCAACAACATGGACTGAGCTTGGCTGAATTGGAAGCAATGACGCCAACTCAAATTGAGGGAATGCTAAATCACATTCATATTACATTTCATATTAATCCCGAAACTGGTTTATCTGAAATTTTTCTTAATGAAATAAATGTCGAAAGAAAAATAAGAGATCTTAAAGTATCAGATTGGGTAAGTCCTGTTAGTGCTATTGCAACTATCCGACATGCTATGGTTCATCTGCAACAAAGCTATGGCAAACAAAAAGGAATTGTGATGGATGGAAGAGATATTGGAACAAAAGTTTTCCCTTCCGCTGAACTTAAAATCTTTATGACAGCACAGAAAGAAATTCGCGCTAAAAGAAGATTTGAAGAACTCAATCAAAAAGGATTCATGGTCAATATGGATGAGGTTTTAAAGAATATCGAAGATAGAGATCATACCGATACGCATCGTTCTGAAAGTCCATTGAGAAGAGCGGATGATGCTGTTATCCTAGACAATAGTAATTTGTCTGAACAGGAACAACTACAATTTGCAATGGACTTAATTAAAGAAAGAATCGAAAAGTAATCTGTCACTGTCCTTTTCTAAAATGACCTGCCAAGCATCGTTTTCTTAACTTCAATTAAATTTGTACTTTTGCTTTAACGATGAATGTAACTATAGATCCGGCTTCCGGTTTTTGTTTTGGGGTAGTGTATGCAATTCAAAAAGCGGAAGAAGAATTAGCATTAAGTGGAAAACTTTACTGCTTGGGTGATATCGTCCATAACAATAAAGAAGTGGAACGATTAAGCACATTAGGCTTGCAAATAATTGATCATCATGATTTGAAAAATCTAAGAGATTGCAAAGTGCTGATTCGAGCCCATGGCGAACCCCCCGACACTTATCAAACCGCTCTTGAAAATAACATTGAGTTAATTGATGCTTCTTGTCCGGTTGTTCTTAAGTTGCAAAATCGAGTAAGAACAAGTTTTGATAAGGTAGGTGAGAACGATGGACAAATAGTTATTTATGGCGAAATTGGTCATGCCGAAGTTAACGGACTTGTTGGTCAAACCGATGGTAAAGCTATTATCGTTCGATCAGAAGATGACCTTGACTTGATTGATTATTCAAAACCGATTAATTTATTCTCCCAAACAACAAAAAGTAGTTCTGGATTTCTAGAGATGAAAAAGCTCATTGAAGGAAGGTCGGAGCAGGCTGTTCAAAATGAAATCTCATCAGAATATATGGTTTCAAATGATACAATCTGTCGACAAGTTTCTAACCGAGAACCTCAATTAAAAAAGTTTTCTGCAGATTATGACGTTATCATTTTTGTAAGTGGAAAGAAAAGTAGCAATGGTAAAGCTTTGTTTGATGTTTGTAAATCAATAAATCCTCGAACATTTTTCATATCATCGGCTGAAGAAGTTGATGTGGCATGGTTAGTTGGGGCCGAAAAAGTAGGTATTTGTGGTGCAACGTCAACTCCACGATGGTTAATGGAAGAAGTTTGTGCTAAAATCTCTATTCTTTAATCTAGCTAAATTAGTTTTTGCATAATTCACCATTCAGATTTTTTAGTCTTCCCCCTTTTTACGACCTTTCAACGGGATTAAGAAGTTTTAAATTTAGCTAATATCGGGGTAAAAAATTCTAGCGTTTATCTTTCAACCTTTCCTTCTTTCAGGCTAGTTAGCTGTGAAAGTGGATTCCGTTTTATTCGCTAGAACTGGTTAAAAAGATTCTTAATCATGCTTTTATCGTTAAGATTTATTTAATACATTTGCGTCCCAAAATAATCGAACCGAAATCAAACCCTATATAACATTAAAAATTAAATGATTACAGAAGAAATTACCAATCCAGAAACGACTTATAAACCTGAGCCATTCAGTTGGGATTCAACCGGCAACAAAGGTTGGGACGACTACTCAGATGATGAGCGTTCAAGAATGGAAAAACAGTATGATCAAACATTAAATTCAGTTGTTGAACATGACATCGTCGATGGTGCAATTGTTTCAATATCGGCAAAAGATGTATTGATTAATATTGGTTACAAATCAGATGGATTAGTAGCTCTTACTGAGTTTCGCCACATGCCTGATCTTAAAGTTGGTGATAAAGTAGAAGTTTATGTTGAAACACAAGAAGACAAGAATGGTCAGTTAATTCTTTCCCATAAAAAAGCCCGTGCTCTTAAATCATGGGATCGTGTCAATGCAGCACTTGAAGGAGATGAAATCATTCAAGGTTTTGTAAAATGCCGCACAAAAGGTGGTCTAATCGTCGATGTTTTCGGAATTGAAGCTTTCCTTCCGGGATCTCAAATTGACGTTAAACCAATTCGTGATTACGATCAGTTTGTTGGTAAAACAATGGAATTCAAAGTTGTTAAGATTAACAATGAATTTAAGAACGTTGTCGTATCTCATAAAGTATTAATTGAAGAAGAGTTAGAGCAGCAAAAAGCTGAGATCATGAAGAAACTGGAAAAAGGCCAGGTTCTCGAAGGTACTGTTAAGAACATCACTTCTTATGGAGTATTCATGGATCTTGGTGGTGTTGACGGATTACTTCACATTACAGATATCTCTTGGGGTCGTATTACACATCCTGAAGAAGTGCTTAAACTTGATCAGAAAATCAATGTCGTTATCCTTGATTTTGATGATGAGAAAAAACGTATTGCACTTGGTCTAAAGCAGCTTACGGCTCATCCTTGGACGCAGCTTGATACTAACTTGAATGTTGGAGATAAAGTAAAAGGAAAAGTAGTTGTTATTGCTGACTACGGAGCTTTTGTCGAAATCGCTCCTGGTGTTGAAGGATTAATTCACGTTTCTGAAATTTCATGGTCACAGCATTTACGCTCACCACATGAGTTCTTAAAAGTTGGTGATGAGATTGAAGCAGTTGTTTTGACATTGGATCGTGAAGAACGCAAAATGTCTTTAGGACTGAAGCAATTAAAAGCTGATCCTTGGATTGATGTAGCTACGAAATATCCAGTTGGATCTAAACATACAGCAACAGTGAAGAACTTCCAAAACTTCGGAGTATTTGTTGAATTGGAAGAAGGAATTGATGGTCTGGTTCACATCTCAGATTTGTCTTGGAGCAAAAAAATAAAACACCCTTCTGAATTTACGAAAGTAGGAGAAAAGATGGATGTAGTAGTTCTTGAAGTGGATCCTGAAAACCGTCGTTTGAGTTTAGGCCATAAACAATTGGAAGAAAATCCTTGGGATGTATTTGAATCAATTTTTACAGTTGATTCTGTTCATGAAGGTACAGTTCTGAAAATTGGCGAAAAAGGTGCTTCTGTTGCTCTTTCTTATGGTGTAGAGGCCTTTGCGCCGAGTAAACACATGGTGAAAGAAGATGGTAAAACACTTAAAGCTGACGAGAAAGCTGATTTCAAAGTAATTGAATTTAGCAAAGATCAACGTAAAATCGTTGTATCTCACAGCCGTATTCACGAAGAAGCTTCTTCACAAGCACGTGTTGCTGAAGGAAGTGCAAAAGCTGTAGAACGCGAAGAAGGTGTAAAAGCAGTGAAGAAGGTAAAAGAAAGTGTTGAGAAAACTACTCTAGGAGACTTGAGTGTACTTAGCAATCTTAAAACTGAAATGGAAGCAGCTGAAAAGAAAAAAAGCGATAGCGCGGAGTAATTTTTTAGTTAGCTTTAAATACTATGGTCGGGATGTTCAGAAGAACATCCCGATTTTTTTTTTGGCATAATTACTGCTAAACAAAATTGAAGAATTTATAAAGACAAAATCTTATGAAAAACATTCAACTGGTATTTTTATCGATAGCCTTGTTATCCATCTCCGCTTCTTCCGCCCAAACTTCAACTCCAGTTATTAACCAAAGACAAAATAATCAGCACGAAAGAATCAAAGAAGGAAAAAGAACGGGACAGTTAACTCCTCTAGAAGCTCGCCGATTAAAAGCGAGAGAAATGAAAATTCAACACGACAAAAAAATTGCAAAATCAGACGGGGTCGTAACTCCCAAAGAAAAAAATAAATTGAGGCTCGAACAAAACAGAGCAAGCAAAGCAATCGCTACTCAAAAACATGATTAATTTAGGTAATGTTTAGTTTTCATCTTTCGTAGTTAAGTCAGAATAGTTTAAGAGAGACTCTATCCTACATTCTAAGAAAGAGATTTAAAATAAAAGAGCACTTCGTTTGAAGTGCTTTTTTATTTGTACTATCTCAAGTCATTTCTCCATTGTTGCAATTAAATTATAATTTTACGCAATGGATACTAATGCAAAACTAAAATTTCTCCAAATAACTTTTCCTACGCTTGTCCGAAATGCTGACCCTAACAAACCTAATAGCTGGGGAAAAATGAATTTGCAACAAATGGTCGAGCACATGAGCGATGCTGTAAAAAACGCTAGCGGTAAAGTGAAATTGACACAGGTGACACCGCCAGAAAAAATTCCAGCAATGCTTGCTTTCGTTATTAGTGATCGTGAATTCAAACCAAATTCAAAAAATGTTTTGATGGCCGAAGAACCATTACAACTTAAACACGACTCAATCAGTTCTGCCTTACAAGAATTTCAATCTGAATTAAATTATTTTGAAAAGTTTTTTACAGAAAACCCTGCAGCCACTCAACCCAACCCATTTTTTGGTGTTCTCAATTTTGAACAATGGTGCCAATTGCTCCATAAGCATGCAACTCATCATTTGAAACAATTCTCTCTAATCGAATAAGAAGTTTTTTTTGATCATTCGAGAAGATAAAAAACAATTTACAACTCCACCAAATCTTCTTATCTTGCCCTCCTAAATGCTAAAGAGACTCCTATTAAGTAGTGAGAATTTCGATATTTCGATCAAAAGACTTTGTTATCAATTGATCGAAAACCATGACGATTTTTCTAATTCTTCCCTTATTGGCCTTCAACCACGCGGTATCTTTGTAGCTCGTAGAATACATTTTCACCTTTCTGAAATACTGAAATCAAAGTCTATTGAAATCGGATGTCTCGATATTACTTTTTACAGAGATGATTTTAGACGTAGAGAAATCGGAAACCCTAGCACTACTGAAATAAATTTCCAAATAGAAAATAAAAAAGTAATTCTTATTGACGATGTCCTTTTTACGGGACGAACTATTAGAGCTGGTATGGATGCTTTATTGGATATTGGGCGCCCCGAAAAAATTGAACTCCTCACTTTAGTCGATCGTCGCTATAGTCGACATTTACCAATAGCTCCTGATTATTTCGGTATTCAAGTCGATACCATCTCCACTGAAAAAGTAAAAGTTGAATGGAAGGAATTAGATGGCCAAGATGCAGTTTGGATTTATTAATTTAAATTAAAAAATTATTATCATGTCAACTCTCAGCACTCGTCATTTAATTGGGATCAAAAACCTCAATCGTGCTGATATTGATTTGATCTTGGCTACTGCAGAAAATTTCAAAGAAGTTATCAATCGCCCAATTAAAAAAGTACCGGTTCTTCGTGATTTTACGATTGCCAATTTGTTTTTTGAGAATTCAACCCGAACTAAATTGTCGTTTGAATTAGCAGAAAAAAGATTGTCAGCTGATGTCATTAATTTTTCTGCTTCTTCCTCCTCCGTAAGCAAAGGTGAAACTCTAATAGATACTGTCAATAATAT
>JANLRG010000403.1:0-1229 GCA_031361545.1 Bacteroidota bacterium | reverse complement strand
TCAAGGTTTTTGCTGCTAAAACCCGCTGAACGTGTGTTTGGTCGGCGCACCAATACCAAATGCCCAAAATCGGATAACCGAGTATAATAGTAAGCCACGAAAATGAATTTAAATGTCCTTCTTTGTTGATGATGGGTTGCAACATTTCCAACTGACCTGTCGAAGTTGCTGCTTTGAAACTTGCAAAATCCGTTACACCGACGTTTGGTAAGGCTTTGATGCCCAAAACGGTTAAAAGCGTTGCACCGCCTAAGAGCAAAACGACTTGAATATTTTCGGTCATCACCACCGCTTTGAGTCCACCGAGGGCGGTATAAATGACCGTAAAAAGCGATAAAACGATGATAGTCACCAACATCGGTACGCCCAAAAAACTCTCAAAAACCTTTGCCGCAGCGAATAAACTGATGCCAATATGGACAAATAGCGCACCAAACAAACCAATGACGGCTAAAAATGTCCGAGCTTCGGGGCAGTAGCGGCGTTCCATAAATTCGGGCAAGGTGGAGACTTTTGAATTGATATAAAAAGGGGCGAATAAAAGTGCCAATAAAATCAATGTGAAACACGCCATCCATTCAAAATTGCCGATGACCATGCCGTCTTTTGCGCCACCTGCTGCAAGTCCAACAAGGTGAATGGTAGAAATATTGGAGGTAAAAACGGCTGCGCCCACTGTGAACCAACCGAGTGATTTATTGGCTAAAAAATACTGCTCCGATGAAGCCTTTTTGCGATAGCCGACCCATATACCAAACGCTGTAATGCCGATGAGGTACAGCGCAATAATCACGATGTCAATCGTTTCAATTTTCATAATTCGAGTTGTTTAATTTAAGCCCCCTAAATCCCCCAAAGGGGGACTTTAATGCTGTACTTATTGTATATTTTCAAAAATCTAAAATCATTTTTGTCATTTCTTCAAAAATTGCTTCGGGCAAAGCCCCTTGTTGCCAATCGGCAATGGTATTTTCGATTTGATTGATTTTTCGCGCGCCCATTACGACTCGCGTGGCTTCTTTCATCGAAAATAAATAACGTTGTGCGAGGGTCGGTAACGGAATACCATATTTTTTAGCAATATCATTTGCTGCCTTCGCATGGCGTATTTCAGTTGCGGTGATGTACTCATTGTCGGTCGGTGGATTTTGGGTATAAGTCTCAAAACGGTTGCCCAGCAAAGAGAAATGCAAAGCCGAAGCCGCATAAATAGCGATATTTTCCTGTTC
>JANLRG010000399.1:0-1967 GCA_031361545.1 Bacteroidota bacterium | reverse complement strand
GCCGGGTTCTAATGGTTTAGGCGGTACTGTTACAAAACTTTCACCTATCACTTATTATCCTTCAACGGCTCCTGTGATTAACTCTTCAAATGCAGGTGGAGACCTTGTTTTTGACTATAAAGGAAATGGTTATGTAGTTACCAATCCGGGGCAATTCTATAAAGCCTATTTTAATCCGAATGGAAGTGTTTCAGTTGTATATTTAGGAAAATTGACTTTACCTATATCTTCTCTTGCTTCTTTGGCATTTGGTTCGGACAATAAATTATATGTATCAGGTGTTGGTGGTGGCGGGAATGTATATTATATAGATTTAGAAACATTGGTAGCCACAAAAGTAAATTCATCTATAACTTCAGAATCAACAGATTTCGCAAGTTGTAACTTCCCTTTTTATGACCCTGTTCTGATTCCAACTAAATCCTATACAAAAATTAGTGGTTTTCCAAGCACATCTATAACAGCCGGTGATGTTGTGGAATATAAGATTGTTGTTAAAAATAGTGGTAATGTTTCAGCAGGTAATGTCAAATTAATAGATACAATTCCTGCCAATACAACTTATGTCTTAAATACAACTAAAATTAATGGTATTGCAGTTGCAGATGTAGCAAGCAAAACTCGATTTGCTGTTGCAGGCGGTGATTTTATTAACTCAACTGCTCAGACTCTTTACAATGGGGTTATCAGCTCAGGCGATTCTGCCGTCATTACTTTTAGGGTGAGGATTTCAACATGTGCCGCTGTTTCAAATATAGCCAAAATTACTTCGGGCTATTTTAATGAGGAAGCACAATCTAATATCGTTACTTTTAATGCGGTGAGCCTTCCTGCTCCTCTTATTACTGCTACCGAAACCTCTTGTACGAACAATGATTACATGATACTGAGTGGTTCTTCAGCGGCATTATTTGCAACGGGAGGGATTGCCTATTCATGGAGTGGCGGGCTTGGTAGCTCACCATTTATTAATGTTGCCCCGACTACGACTACGACATATACTGTAGCCGTAACAAGCCTTGCAGGTTGTGTTTCCTTAACTTCAAGAACAATATTCATAGTAAATGCGCCAATAGAAACGGTGACAGCTACTGAAAACTCATGTACTCCGAATGATGATAAAGTACTGAGTGGTGCAGTTGTTAATTTGACAGCTTCCGCTGCGAGTGGAACAAGTGTTTATTTCAATATTGTGCCTACACATGTGAGTAAAAATATTGAAGTAAATGGCTCAAGTGTAACAGCAGGAGCAGATATTGTACAAAGCACTGCAACGGGCGCAGACAATCAAAGATGGGTTTTTATTTCAACGATTACTGGTAAACCTGTTAGTACTGTTTCAAATGGTCGTTATTATATTCAAAATGTCGGCAGTAAATTATTTTTATATCCCAGAAATAATGGCAGCGTAGAAGGAACAGCTATCGAGCAGAGTGCTGTCAATGGACTTTCGACGCAATGGGATGTTACAAATGTAGGCAGCGGACAATTTAGTATTATCAATGCTTCAAATACCTTAGGTCTTGAAATCATTAATGCCAATACTACGGATGGGGCGATATTGCAATTGGCTGCTTATACAGGCACTCCCAATCAAATCTTCAATCTGGTTTCAAACAGCGGATATGCTTATTCATGGAATAATAGTTTAGGTACTGGTGCAACAAAATCTACAACACCATCAGCTACAACAACTTATACTGCCACAGTTACAGATGTGATGGGTTGTACAGCAACTGCTAATAAGTCAATCACTGTCGTAACCGCACCAATCATATCTATCGCAGCTATAGAAGGCTCTTGCACTGCCAATGACAATAGTGTGCTCAGTGGTGCGAGTGTCAATTTAACTGCAAGTGGTGGCACAACATATAGCTGGAGTACAGGAGAAACTACAGCAGCAATAACAAAAATGCCTTCGACAACGACATCTTATATTGTTACTGCAACAGATGCCAATGGTTGTA
>JANLRG010000386.1:0-1802 GCA_031361545.1 Bacteroidota bacterium | reverse complement strand
AAAAAAAAAAAAATTAACCACAAAACTACTATACTTTTTTTAGATTTAAATTATCTAATCGGCTTTTAATGTTTTTCAAGTTCTTTTTACTCACATGCGTATATCTCAAAGTCGTTTTTAAATCATTATGCCCCAGAAGTTGCTGAATAAAAGTGACATCTGTACCTGCTTCTAAAAGATGCGTTGCAAAACTATGACGCAAGCTATGTATGCCCACATCTTTATTGATTTTAGCTTTTTGAAGCGCATCTTTAAATACTTGTTGGGCACTTCTTATGCTGGAGCAAACTCATTCCGATAGCTATTAATTGTATTGGGGCTATATGCCTTCAACTGCAAAGTTTCGATATATCGTTGTAGTGTAAAGGTTGATTAATGGGTAAAATATTGGGCATTTAATCGCTTAAAAGCCTTAAATACTGAGGGGGTGGTGATGGCATTGAGACAAGAAAGAGAAGAGATTTTAGGAATGGTTAGGTGATTGGAAATTTAGAAAAAAGGGGTGTTATACTGAGGGGTGTTTGTGCTTGAGCTTTGCCTTTAACGATTTTTGGCTTGGCGAAGTGGCGGATTTTTAGCACTAAAGTTTGTTAGAGTTTCTAAAGTTTGTTTTAGCACAAATGTTTAGTAGAAGCACGTCAGCAGCCATATTTTCAACCCGATGTTACCAGCAGTTTTTTTTCTGAATTTAGATTTCAGCTAGTAGGTCAAAAAATCTTTTTAGTGTCGGCAAATGATTTGTTTCATTAGTTCGAGTAATTAATTCATTTAGAAAACTTTCCTCAAGTACAACCTTAGGTCTTGCTTTTGAATAAAACAAATTATGTTCCTTGAGTATTTCCCTAAAATACGAAAAATGAAAATGAGCTTTATTTCTAAAACCATCTTTTTTGTCCATTAACTCTGGGTCATTTTCTACTACACTATAATATTGAATAAATTCTCTCAGTTTTAAATTTGCTGGAATGCGTTTTACAATTTTTCTATTACCAAGGAACCAACTTTCTATACACACATTTTGAATAATATACTCAATTTCACATTTTTCATTCAATTCAATACCAGATTTAAGGATATGTTCCTTAATTTCAGTAATTCGGGCTTCAATACCAATTTCTTCTCCGTCTAAACAAACAATTAACTTGTCGAAAATTGGATTGTCATTAATATTCTTAATTGCATTTACTGTATGATTATAAATCGAAGCTATACCACCTCCTGAAAAAATATAATAATTGTTTTCTACAGCATCCTTTTCAAAGTCAACTTGTTTTAATTCAGGTTTTAAGTAGCTTATCCATTTAGGATAAAGCATTACTTCGGTTTTCTCACCTTCTAAAATAAAATATAAATTCATATGTTATGAAATTCCTTGTTTGTAGAAAGGGTGATTTATAAGGCTTAAAAATCTATCGTGGTGAGAATTGCCTAAATCAAAGTCTTTTGCATCAAATGTTTTAATAGTGCTGCCTTTTCTTGTAACTATTTTCCAATGGTCATATGGAATTTTATTGATAATGTATGGGTGGTGGCTTGTTGCAATAAATTGTATATTACTATCGTCATATAACAAGTCTTCGGTCAATACGTCAATACAATTCAATCCTAAACTATTTTCAAATTCATCTATTAGAATAACTGTTCCATCATTCCATAAATACATTTCAGCAATGTGTAATAGCGTTCTGAGCATACCTGATGACATACGATTATGAGGAATCCATTTATTAACACAAACCTCTTTAATTTGAATAACAGTGGCTTCAAATACAAAATTTGAAAATTCATTATCTCTAACAGGT
>JANLRG010000382.1:0-10763 GCA_031361545.1 Bacteroidota bacterium | reverse complement strand
AGTTTTAATTTTTTTAGTCAATTTATTTTAATTCTTTTTCATTTCTTTTTTCGGTGCAGCTTTCATGTCATTTTGCTTTTTTATTTGAGCAGCCTTCATGTCATCCTGCTTTTTAATCTGATCAGCTTTCATATCAACTTGCTTTTTCATTTGAGCAGCTTTCATATCATCTTGCTTTTTTATTTGAGCAGCTTTCATATCTACTTGCTTTTTAGTTTGCTCAGCTTTCATTTCATCTTTTTTTCCTTGCTCAGCTTTCATTTGTTCCTCAGTCTTAGCATTGTCAGCTTTCATTTCGCCACCTTGCATTTTTGGTTGTGCGGATTTCATTTCAGCTTCTTTTTTTGCGTCTTCTGCTGACTTAGAAGTTGGAGCAGCCATTTTTTTAGCGGGAGCTTTCTCGATTTTTTGATTCGATGCTGGAGTTTGTGCAGATACAGTTAGTGCAATTAAACTTGCAGTAACGATTGAAAGAATTTTTTTCATTGGATTAATTTTATTTGGTTAGATTATAAGTGCAAGATTACTAGTAAATTTATGATGATAGGATGAAATCAATTCTATTGGATACTCTATTTGTAAATTGTTATATCGTTTTATCTAATTTCCATAGGAACAATTGATAGCCTATTGGGAACGGAACTAATTTAGAAATATTTAATCTTTTAGTTATTACCCATCAAGGCATCTTGAAACGGAGCGCTTATAAAAAAGTTGTAAAATTATTAACTTTTTAGAAACTGAATTAACCAGTATCCAAATGCCGCGAAAGCAAGGCCTAAAATTGTAGTGGATAGAACATAAACAACGGCGAGTAGTCCTTGATCCTCTTTAAACATTGTCAATGTTTCTAATGCATAGGCTGAATAAGTTGTAAATCCTCCTAATAATCCTGTGAATAGAAAGAGACGAGAGTTCAATGAAAAGGGAGTTATCTGTTGGAAGCCTGCCAAAGATCCGATAACAAATGATCCGATTAGGTTAACATAAAATGTTCCCCATGGGAAGTAGGAGCCAACGTGAAGATTAGTTATCCAGCTAGAACTGATAAATCGTAGGAGACTGCCAAGGGCCCCACCAAGGATTACGAAGAGATATTTCACGTAGGTTTTACAGAATTGTTGAAGTTGATAGCTACTATTTCATTTTACCGCAATGTATAAAAACAGATTTTTGAAATCGTTTTAGAATAGAAGCAAAAAAAAGGGAAGTTGCTATACTTCCCTTTTGTAATATTTATTGTAATTTATTTTTTTCAAATTTATATCCAAATCCAACACCAATCAATTCTTTGAACTGTGTTCGTTCAATGATATTTGCGTCATAAATCACTTGAATATTTACAGATGCAGTGATGTATTTATTGACTTTTAAATCGAGTGTATTATTGAAATTGACATCAATCTGTTTATCATTATGCTTATCCTTGTCAATGTAATTTTTGAAGAGCTCTAACTTAGATGTCAAAGTTACATTCGTCATTAAATCCTTTTTAAATTTCATATTTAAATAAGCACCAAATTCAACACGAACCATTTTTCCTGAATCGACTCCGAAAGCACCAATATCAGATAAGGATTTTGAGTTTACAAAAGTAAATTTACCAGCCGCAGGGGAGATCAATACTTCAAAATAATCGACGGGCTTGTATGTAAAACCAATTGAAGCAGTCAAAAATCCTGGAGCCATAAAATTCGAGATTATTGTACTATCATTTGGGTATAAATAGCCTGGCGCAAATTGACTTTTGAAGTTGATAAGAGCGGAATAAAGCCAATTCTTGCTAAATTTTTTGCCATATTTCGAAGTAAATTCAATACGATCGTCACTCTTTCTTACTCCGCCAGTTGCTGTTTGCAAAAAAGCATACCCTAAGTCGAGAGTGTTTTGCCAGTCATTTTTCCCTCTAAGAAAATTAGAATATAAGTTGATAGAGCTATTCAGATTCATCGAATTCTCACCACCAGCCGACCATTGTGATAAATTAACTTGAGAATAATTGATAGCAATCAGCCCTCCTGATTTCCAGCTCGTGTCTATAACTATCGGAGTTTGTGAGAATGCGTTCAAACTTAGGAAGATAGACGTAATCACTAGGTAATATTTTTTCATTAGTAACTTTTTAGTGTAAGTATTTTTTGAATTCGGGCGCAAGATAGAAGTTATTTGAAAATTTCAAATTGATAATGGTCAATCGGATAGAATTTACGATTTTTGCAGCATGCTTAGTTTAAACAGTATCTCATTTGAGTTTGGTGGTCGTTATTTATATAAAGATGCCACCTGGCAAATAAATCCAGGGGAAAAGATTGGATTAGTTGGATTGAATGGAACAGGAAAATCAACCTTGTTGAGAATCATTAACGGCGAATATGCTCTTGAAAGTGGAGATATAAGTAAAATTAGAAATCTGACTATTGGTTTTCTCAACCAAGATTTACTCAGTTATTCTAGTGGCGAAACGATTTTGGAAGTTGCCTTGACGGCATTTGCCTCGACGCTGCAATTGGAGAAAGAAATCAATGAACTCCTGGTTAAATTAGAAACAGATCATAGCGATGAAGTTCTTCACGCCTTACATGATAAGCAAGTTGCTTTCGATGCAGCTGACGGTTACAATTTGAAACCTAAAGCTGAATCTCTTTTAGAAGGACTAGGATTTACGACGGCGGATTTAGAAAGGCCGCTCGATACTTTTTCGGGTGGATGGAGGATGCGCGTCATGCTTGCAAAGATGATGCTTCAACAACCAGATTTACTTCTTTTAGATGAGCCTACCAATCACTTGGATCTTCCTTCCATTCTTTGGATTGAAAATTATTTAAAAGAATATACCGGAACTGTTGTCATCGTTTCTCACGACAGATATTTCTTAGATAAAGTTGCCGATAAAATAGCTGAAATAGCTTTCCAGAAAATTACAATTTACAATGGTAATTATTCTTTTTATTTGGAAGAGAAAACAGAGAGAGAAGATCTTCAACGTTCTCAGTTTAAGAATCAACAACAATACATTAAAGAGCAAGAAAAACTAATCGATCGGTTTCGTGCCAAAGCATCTAAAGCAAAAATGGCGCAGTCGCGGATTAAAATGCTAGACAGATTGGATAAAGTTGAAGATGTAGATTCAATGGGAGGCGAGATTAATGTTCGTTTTGAAATGGACAAACAACCGGGTAAACTTATTTCAAAACTGGATATACAAGATAAAGCTTACGGTGATTTGAAGATTCTCGGTAAAACAGAATCTACCATTTTAAGAGGAGATAAAATAGCATTGATTGGCGCCAATGGAAGAGGGAAGTCCACCTTATTAAGAATGATTTTCGGATCAGAACCCTTTCATGGTAAATCGGAAATGACACATAATGTAGTGACTTCTTTTTTCGCTCAGCATCAGTTGGAAAGTTTGAACTTAAACAATGACCTGATTACAGAATTGATTGAGTTTGCTCCAACAAAAAAAGACGTTGAGTTAAGAAGTATTCTTGGAGCATTTCTTTTTTCAGGTGATGAAGTCTTTAAAAAAATTAAAGTGCTTTCAGGAGGAGAAAAATCGAGAGTCGCATTAGCTAAAACTATGTTGAGTAAAGCGAATTTTTTAATTCTCGATGAGCCAACCAATCACCTCGACATGCAGAGTGTCGCAATCTTGATTCAGGTTCTGCAAGAGTATGAAGGTTCTTTTATTATTGTTTCTCACGATAGATATTTCTTATCTCAAGTTGCCAATAAAATCTGGTGGATAGAAAATAATGAAATCAAAGAATACCTGGGTCCGTATGATGAGTACGAATATTGGTCAGAGCAAAGACAAAAAGAACAGAAGGCCGATGATAAATTGAAGATTGAAATTGCAAAGAAAGAAAAAGAGAAGAAGAAGAGTGAAAAAAAATCAGAAGTCAGCGACGAACAATTGAAAGCGAAGAAAAAGTTAGATTCTCGTTTTCAGAAATTAGAAGTAGAACTTCAGAATGCGAAAAAGTTGAAAGTAGCTTTAGAAGCTGAGTTAGGTGATCCGGCTATTTATCAAAATGCAGATAAATTTCAGAGGACAATGGAAAAGTTTAATCAGCATGAAACTCTCTTGAACCAAATCACGAAAGAGTGGGAAGAAGTCTTTGAAGCATTGTCTTTAATGGAACAGTAATTTAAAATAGATCAAGCACAACATGGTTGTAAAGGCAATTGAGAATCATCCTATTACCAAAAACTCCCCAATTCTATTGGAGAATACTAGGTTAATGGCCTTCATTGAGATCTTGCTTTTTGCTTGTTTTTTAACCGCTATTTTCATAGTGATTTCCTAACCTTTCTTACATTTACAAAATTTCCATGAAATGCGTTCATTTTTATTAAAACTGCTATTCAGCCAGTTTCAATAAAATTCTTCTCCTCATTTTAAGGTAGTTTGCATGACTTTTTAGATAGTTTGTCAAAAAACTTACACTTTCATTCGTGTGTTACTTATATTTGATCTGTAATTAATATTTACTTTATGATCACTCAAGTCACCTCCGGAATAAAAGTTAGCGTTGAAGTCTTCTATAGACCAGATCAGAGCAATGCCAACGAGAGCCAACATATTTTTGCTTACAGAATTACTATTTCAAATAACAGTGAATATTCTATTCGACTAAGTCGGAGAAATTGGTTTATACTTGATTCGAATGCAACGAATAGGCAAGTAGAAGGTGAGGGAGTAGTAGGAGAGAAACCGATTATAGGTACAGGAGAAAATTATCAATATATATCAGGATGCAATCTTGAGTCTGAAATTGGCAAAATGCACGGATCCTATTTAATGGAAAGGCTAATAGATGGAAAACAATTTTACGTTCGCATCCCCGAGTTTCAACTTGTTGTTCCTTATAAATTAAATTGAGAAGTAAATAATTTTGAAAATAAGTTCAAGGTTCAAGGTTTCATTTTTAAAGAAAAAATATTCCGTTGTTTTGTACTCTGTATTTTTATCCCCTAAAGAAGACTCATCAACTTAGAATTGTAGAGAAGAATAGTTACATAGTAAAAATGGAATAAAGAAATTAATATTCGAAGAAGAGATAACAATCAATTTTAATTCCGATCAACAAACTTTGTTACGGTCTCACAATTTTCCCGGTCAACTTTTCTTTCTCCGTAAAAAATGATCTACAACTTTCCCATCAATTATTAGACGATAATTGTAAACACCATTCACAAAACTAGATTTATTAATTGTTAAGAAACTTGCGTTCATTTCGAGAAAGAGTATTTTTTTTCCAATTGATCAAAAATTTCAATAACAACTTTATCATTTTCTAGTACAGATATTGATAATACACTTTGTCGCCAGCAGGTTTGTGAGTGAAAGGTAAAAAAGCAATTATCTCTCGAATAAAAAACAAACGCGAGAAAATAATTTCGCTTTTTTTTGCGTAAGGATGGAACTTAATTAAAAAGACTTTCTAGTACATTATTTCTAAATGAAAATATTTCTCTAATTTTTTTTTCGACAAGTAATTTGTTCATCAAATTTCCTAACAGACCAAATGGAACTTCGTAATGTAAAATGTCTGTCATTAACACCCCATTTTCTGTTTCCTTAAAATGGTGCTGATGATGCCAGAGTTTATAAGGTCCTTTTCTTTGTTCATCGACAAATAATAATGGAGCATGAACATGTGTAATTTCAGTAACCCATTCCATTGGCAAATTAAAAACAGGAGAAACTGTATAACAAATCATCTGACCAGCATAGGTGTTTGGTGAATGAAATTCAGAATGAATTACAAAATTCATTTCTGCAGGTGTTATTTTAGAAAGATTGTATGGGTCGCTAAAAAAATTCCAAGCGGTTTGAATATCAATTGGTAGGTGTTGGGTGAACTGTAGGCTTTTAACACTCATTTTATTTAGATATAAAAAGTTAACAGCACTAATGATAAATTGTTTTTAAAATTGAAAATAAAATGTGCACTTTTGAACTTTAGAAAAATATATATGACTGAAAGAGCAGAAGCCTTTGAAAGGTTAGCAGTAATTATGGATGAATTGCGGTTGAAGTGTCCTTGGGACATGAAACAAACCATTGATAGCTTGAGGCACTTAACGATTGAAGAAACTTTTGAATTGACAGATGCCATAATCGACAACGATTTAGACTCAATTAAAAAAGAGTTAGGTGATTTAATGCTTCATCTTTTATTTTATGCCAAGATTGCTGAAGAAAAAAGTGCTTTTAATATTGTTGAAGTCTTAAATGCTCAGTGTGAGAAATTGATTTTTCGCCATCCACATGTTTATGGTGATGTCGTGGTAAAAGACGAAGAAGAGGTAAAACGAAATTGGGAACAGTTGAAATTAAAAGAAGGAAATACTTCTGTACTCGGTGGTGTTCCTCGTTCTCTTCCTGCAATGGTGAAAGCCATGAGAATTCAAGAAAAAGCCAGAGGCGTCGGTTTTGATTGGGATCAACCTGAACAAGTTTGGGAAAAAGTAGAAGAAGAGTTGAATGAGTTTAAATTAGCTGCTGAAAGTGGAAATAAAAAAGAAGCAGAAGCAGAGTTTGGTGATGTATTGTTTAGCTTGATTAACTATGCGAGGTTTAAAAACATTAATCCTGACGAAGCTTTGGAGCGAACGAACAAAAAATTTATTTTTCGTTTTCAATATCTGGAAGAAGCTGCTAAAAAGGACGGTAAAAATTTAAGTGACATGACTCTTGCTGAAATGGACATCTATTGGAACGATGCTAAAAAGTTGAAATAATTTTCATTGTAGTACAGGAAAGTGTGGTGTATTGAATGACGATTCTTGTTCTCAAATTTTTATCTGTAAGGTAGAATATCGATTTTGTGTTTTAAAATCTATGCAAGTCGTTAGTTTTAGAAAAAATTTCCTGACATTTAGTGTAATTAATAGTTGTGATAATGAATTCTATTAAAAAATAATACAAATTTCAATTTCCTAAACATATAGTTTAAAAAAACAGAAGAAGATGGTACAGATTGGAAAAAGAGCTCCGGAGTTCAGGTTGTTTGATACAGATAAAAATTTAAAAACGTTAGATAGTTATTTAGGGAAAAAGTTGTTGTTGTTTTTCTTTCCGATGGCATGGACAGGCGTTTGTACCAAGCAAGTTTGCTATTTACAAGAAGATTTCAGTTTGTTTGAAGAGTTGAATATTTCAATCGTCGGAGTTTCTGTTGATACTATTTATGCTCTAAAAAGATACAAGGAGGATTACAATCTCAGTTACCAATTGCTATCGGATTTCAATAAAGAGGCGATACGAAATTATGACATTGTCCATCATGAATTTTCTAATGAATATAAAGACGTTGCCAAACGCGCTTCATTTGTAATCGACAGCAAAGGTATTGTACAATTTTCTGAAATTTTACCGCGCCATGGAGAATTTCCCAATATGGAAGCCATCAAAGCAGCGTTAAAGGAAATAGATTAGCGTTAAAAGTTTAGGATAAAAAAGCTAGTAGTCCTCCAAAAAGAATAATTATTAATTTTAGATAATTGAATCTATGTTGTTCATACGATTCAAAAAGAATGGTGGTAGAAATATGGAGAAAAATTCCAATAACAATTGCCATCATTTGATCAGCGAATAAAGACATTGATGAATTTCCTGTGTTTCCTAGAATTGAACCAATAACTGCTCCTGCTGGTGCCATTAAGGCGAACAGAACTAAATAAAAAATAGCTGATGATTTTTTAATTCCCGATTGAATCAACATGCTCATCAATGCTAAGGCAACTGGTATATGATGCAAGGTTATTCCTGCAAACAATGATCGTTGTGTACCTGGTTCTTGAAATTTCTGAACCAAGGGCATTCCTTCTAAAAAGCTATGGACACATAATCCAATAATCATCCCTAATGGAAAAGCAGAGTTACTCGTTTTATGGATGTGAATGTGTCCGTGCTCAATTCCTTCTGAAAAAAATTCAAGAACGATTTGCAGAAAAAATCCGATGAAAATAAAAATCCCGATGGTATTGTTTTCATTGTGATAAACATCCGGAATTAAATGAAGGACTGTTAATCCAAATAAATACGATCCGCTGAACGATAATAATAATTTTAATTCTTTCGTACCAATTTTTTTGAATGCAAAAAATGAAAGTCCACTTAATAGAATTGTTCCAAACAAAATAAGATAAGCGTAAAATGGCATTTCAATTTATTTTTTTGTAGCGACTAATATCAATCGATCAGATTCATAGATGTCAAAATTATGTAATTCGTAGTTGCCGAATATATGCGTAATTTGAAAACCAGCTAAATTAAAATAATGCTCAAGTTCAGCTTTGTTCATCAACCTAACATGCTCCTCAAAATGGTGTACTTGGTTGTTATCTGTAAAGTCAATCGATTTTACAATAATATTTCCAACAATTTTTTTGTGAATGTGAAATTCAATATCGTTTATCACTTTAACCAATTTTGCTTCGCCCAAGTTCACAATTTTGTGACAGTTAAAATAATCAAAAATAAAAATTCCGCCTGGCTTAAGGGCCGTAGCATGTGAAATCAGACAACGAATGTTATCTCTCTCTTTTGAAAAATATCCAAAGCTGCTAAACAAGTTGATCACAATATTGAAATAATTGGAACGAAATGTTTCACGCATATCATGGAGATAAAAGTGAAGTCGGTCGTTTTCGAACTGCTTATTGTGATTGATGCTTTCTTCAGAAAGATCATAGCCAACAACATCAAATCCTTTTTTGTTTAAATAGGTGGAATGTCTGCCCTTGCCACAAGCGACATCGAGAATTCGAGCGCCCTCTGCTGGTTTAATGAAATCAATTAGTCGATCTAAAAAACGCTCGGCCTCATGATGGTCTCTGTCTTTGTACAAGACGTGATAATACGGTGAGTCGAACCATTTTTCGAACCACTCTTTTTTTTCGCCCGTATCTAAAACAACAGGCTTGGCTTTGGTTATTATATTACTCATAACAAGTGCACCAATTTACAAATTATTATCAGAATCATTCACCTTGCCCATGTTCAACTTTTTGATTAAATCTCAGGAGCTAATAGGAGGTTTGCTTAGTTTTGCCATTGCTATAGACGACTAAATCAAATGATAATTATTCACTGCAAGTCGTTTTAAATCCAAAACTTAATGATAATTTTAACCGGATTTCATTATTTATGAAAAAGCTAGCTAAAAGTATAAATCGATCTAAAAAATATCGTCATTCGCCTCCCGGAACTTCTCCTGGGGCTTTGAATATTCCGTCTGACGCTTTGAAAGTCAACATTAATTCAATGATGTATGATCAGAATGAATGCATTGAAAAAAAATTGCTTTCTATTGAAGATATTAAAAATCAACTAGAAGGATTTCCTGATAAAATTCATTGGATCAATATCAAAGGTTTTAATGATAAAGCGTTTTTAGAAAAGCTTGCTGAATATTTTGAGATTCACCGATTGCAAATTGAAGATGTAGTGGATGTTTATCAGCGACCTAAAGCAGAAGAATTTCATAATCACATTTTTTTCATTTCGCGTGTATTAACCTGCGTTGGTGACGTCCTCCAAAATGATCAGTTGAGTTTAATAGTTGGTAAAAATTATGTTATCTCAATGCAAGATCATTACGATGATATATTTGAACCAGTAAGAATTCGTATTCGAGAAAAGAAAGGATATATCAGGAAATCTAATTCAGATTATCTATCGTATTCTTTAATGGATATTGTTGTTGACAATTATTATCCGATTCTAGAAAGACTGGGGGACCGTTTGGATGAAATGCAAGAAGAAATTTTATCTAATCCCTCAAAAGAAGCACTCAATACTGTTCTATCAATCAAAAGAGATTTGATTGTACTGAGAAGAACAGTTTGGAGTGAAAGAGATAAATTGAATGATATTTTACGATCGTCATTCTCCCAAATTTCAGATAGCACTAAAATTTATTTCAGAGATACTTATGATCATTGTATTCAAATTTTAGATTTAGTTGAAAGCAATAAGGAGGTAACTGCATCTTTGATGGATGTGTATCATTCATCGCTCAGTAACAGATTGAATCAAGTGATGAAAGTGTTGACCATCATTTCAACTATCTTTATTCCTCTTACTTTTATAGTTGGACTATACGGAATGAATTTTTCAAGAGTTGATCCGGAGACTGGCAAATTCTTTCCGATGAACATGCCAGAATTATATTCTCCGTATGGTTACATAGTGGTTTGTGGAGTGATGGTTTTAATTGTCATAGCGCAAATTATTTTCTTTTATAAAAAAGGGTGGCTTACTAAAGGTTAAAATTAAATACAGTGGAAGAGAAAAAAATATTTAACATGCTTGCCAAAACATCTTTTGGTTTTGAAGATTTGTTAATGGATGAATTAAAAGCAATAGGTGCTAAAAACTTAACGAAGGGAACAAGAGTTGTTCATTTTGAAGGTGACCTAGAAACAATGTACAAAGCAAATTTATATAGCAGATTAGCTTTGCGAATTTTAAAACCAATTAAAACATTTCCTGCAGCAAACGAACAGCAGCTTTATGATGAAGTGAAGAAAATAGATTGGAGTCAGTATTTAACACAGCACGGAACAATTGCTGTAGATGCCGTAACTTCTTATTCTAATCTTACTCACACTTTATATATTTCACTGAAAACAAAAGATGCTATTGTTGATCAGTTCAGAGATAATACGGGTGTTCGACCAAATGTAGATTTACGTTTTCCGACAGTTAGAGTGAATGTGCATATTCATCAAAATGTTGGTTCCATATC
>JANLRG010000334.1:0-1261 GCA_031361545.1 Bacteroidota bacterium | reverse complement strand
AAGATTGTCAATCAAAATCGAGCGTTCAAAACTATAGATTTGTATGCAGCCATTGCGATAAACCGAATAACAATATCGTGCAAGGTTTAGAGTTGTTGATTAGTGGGGTTGAGTTTGAGTAGCATATTTTCATTCATTTTTTCTCCGATTAATCAACTCTCGAATCCTAATCGCTCTCTCCTAATCTTCCTTTTCAACCACTTTTTTCAATAAATCTTCTAACTTTTCAAGCGAATAATCGGCGATTGAGCCTTTATTTTGCTTTGCCCAAAACGAATCAGAAAGCATACCTGCTTCTTCAATCACATTTTCATAAGCCGTAATTATGAATCAACACTTCTTTGAGTTTCACTTCTAAAGCATCGAGGGTATTTTTCATCAAATCATGGGTCAAAGGGTGGGCAGGCTGCATGCGCTCCATCGTCACGGCAATCGCTTGAGCCTCCGCGATACCAATAATGATATGAATGTGGCGATTGGTAGCCATATCTTCTAAAATCAGGGCGTGTGCTATTGGGCTGCGAAACACTGTCGGAAAGGGCAACTACTGACAACTCTTTTTTAGACTTCTACCAATTTTCTATCGTCTTTTAATATCTCGACTTCCATACTCTTCAGTACAAGGAGCAAAAGTTGTTTTGGGTCATATTGATTGATGATATCTGCGTCTGTCATGCCTCAAAACTTTTACATTTAAAATTCTACATTTTGCGGTTAAAATTTCACTTAAAAAAAACTTTTACACCAAAACCAACACACAATATACAAGATAAAAACGTCAAACCAATTTGAAACCGCCGATTCGAGGTCATTTTTTTGAAAAAGGCAAACTGAAAACGCCCGACGCCAAAAGCATACCCACCACCGAACCCAAACCAAATATCAAAAGAAACAACAATGTATCAAAACTGCTTTTCATGGTCGTAATAGCTGATAAAATAACGGCTCCACTACCCGCTAAGCCATGAATCAAACCCACGCCATACGCCAATTGGTGGTTGTCGGAATGGTCGTGTAAGTGTGCATGAGCGCAATGCACGATTAGATGTTGCTTGAATTTATACAATTTATGCAATCTACAAAACCCCAAACCTATCAACATCAAACAGACCAATGATTCAAAATAACCGAAAATAGGCGTACTGTCCGAAATCATCAATTTGCCTAAAATGATTACTAAACCCATCAGAAATATAGTAGAAGTATGCCCTAAACCCCAATAAATACCGTCTTTCATAGCCAATACCCAGCGATTTCGCTT
>JANLRG010000315.1:0-19536 GCA_031361545.1 Bacteroidota bacterium | reverse complement strand
TATATGTCTGCTTGGTGGAACACCATAAATTGGGACGAAGTAAGTCGTCGTTTTGAGGAAGCTTCTAAATAAGCTGACTTTACAGTGTCAGTTTCTTTACAGTGTCAGTTTCTTTACAGTTTCAGTTTCAGTCGTAGTTTCAGTAAATAGTGGAAATACTTTACAGTGTCAGTTTCTTTACAGTGTCAGTTTCAGTCGTAGTTTCAGTAAATAGTGAAAGCATTTTTTTATAACACCATTTACTGAACTTTACAGTGTCAGTTTCTTTACAGTGTCAGTTTCAGTCGTAGTGCCAGTTAATAGTGGAAATTATTTTTTCTATTTTTCATTTCACTATTTATTGAAATTTACAGTGTCAGTTTCACTTGTAGAGCCTGTAAATAGTGTGATTATTTTTTCTGTTTTTTCTTTTCACTCTCTCTTGAACTTTCCAATTTCAATCGAAGGGCCAGTAAATAGTTAATAGCCCTAGTCAGGACGCTGACACTGTGTTTTTATCCTAATATTAATTTGGACAATGCTAATTTTATTTTTAAATTTCCTTTTTTTATAAGATCATTGCTTTCAGGTCCAATTTGTCCAACCACAAAAATTTATTTTTTTAATATTCATATCTAACCTAAACTATCATGAAAACAAAAATGCTCACGCTACTATTGTTGGTAACAACGATTACCACTTTAAGAGCGCAAATGGCTGACAAACCAGCTGTCATTGTCGAAACAAGGTATATTCTTCCTAAGCACAATATGGAGGACAAATTTGAAGCGGCTGTCAAAGCACACAATACAAAATTTCATCCTGCCGGACCTTATGTTGCTAGCTTGAGAAAAGTAAATTATGGGGATCGTGCTGGTTGGTATGTTTGGATTATGGGACAAACAGATTATGCAGCATTGGACACGCATCCTTCAAAAGAAGGAGGACATGATGATGATTGGAATAATTCAATAGATCCATTAGTTGAAAAATATGATGCACCAGTTATTAATGAATATCAAAGTGATCTTTCATTTGGTTATGATCTTTTCAAACAAGTTGACAATTATGAAATATGGATGGTAAATCTTAAACCAGGATATGGTGTAAAGTTTAAAGGCTTGTTGGTGAAAATGCAAAAAGTTTATCAAACTCTTGGAAGAGCTATGCTAACTTATAGTAACCCTCTGCATACTACCAATTCTCCAGACTACTCCCTCGTATTTGGTTTTACTAACTATGTTGATTGGGGAAAAGATTGGGGCGTAAAAACAGCCTATGAGAAAATGAACGGTGCAGACTCTTGGAAAAAGCTTTTGGATGAATGGAACGAATGTGTCGCTTCTTATAACACGGAATTGAGAAGTAAAATAAAATAATTTTATTAGGACATCTTTCTAAAGGGCAGGGTAATTATTTAATCCTGCCCTTTTTGCATGAACTAATTTTATAATTCTTTTATTTTCGCCTTATAATTTTTTTATCATTGCACTATGAAAAAACTCTTCACTTTAGTTCTGGCAGTGCTTGCCATCATTGGATGTAGTCCTAAAAAAATGGCTGTTTCTGAGGAATCTGACAAGGCATTTGACCGGTATAAAAATGACTTCGTAGAAAGAATGTGGGAAATTTATCCTAGCTGGGCAGCAAGTCAAGGCTATCATAAATACGACAGTGTGTTAGTGGTGCCTGATGAAACATCGAAGAAAAATCAATTAGCCTTTGCAAATTCGAATCTGGATTCGTTGAAGTCGTATGATCTTTCTAAACTGTCAGACAACAATAAAACAGATTATCATTTAATAGAAAATCAGTTAAATTCTACTATCTGGTCTATCAATGAAATGAAATCGGATGAATGGAATCCAGCTAATTATAATGTCGGGGGTGAATTTGCTGAAATGGTCAACAATAATTATGACTCACTTGATGTGAGGTTACATAATTTCAATTTGAAACTTGTTAATGTTCCTGCATATTATTCAGCAGCAAAGAAAAACATAAAAGATCCTACGCTTGAACATACCCAGCTTGCCATTGAGCAAAACCTTGGTGGCCTATCTATATTTGAAACAGATCTTCCATCAGCCATAAAAAAAGCTACACTTTCAGATCAAGAGAAAAGTCAGTTGACAGAACGATCAAAGGCTGCTGTGGTGGCAATTAAAGACTATGCAAATTTTTTAAAGAATATAAAAAATGAGCATCCAAGAAGTTTCCGTTTGGGTGCTGATTTATATAAAAAGAAATTTGAATATGAAATTCAATCAGGATATACATCTGATGAAATTTTGGCAAAAGCAATTGCACATAAAAATGAATTGCATCAAAAAATGGCCGAACTCACCATCAAAATGTGGCCGAAATATTTTGCTGGCAAACCAATGCCGAAAGATACTTTACTGATGATTCGCCAAATGATAGATGTGTTATCACTAATTCATGTTCAACAAGACTCCTTTCAAGTGGCTATCGAGCATCAACTTCCAGTGTTAATCGATTTTATCAAGAAAAAAGATTTGATTTATATTGATCCGTCAAAACCGTTGGTGGTAAGAAGAGAGCCAGATTATATGGCAGGTGTAGCTGGTGCGAGCATCTCTGCTCCGGGGCCGTATGATAAAAAAGGAAATACATATTATAACGTAGGAAGCCTTTCGGGGTGGGAGAAAGATCGTGCTGAAAGTTATTTACGTGAATACAATCAATATATTCTTCAAATATTAAATATACACGAAGCAATTCCTGGACACTATACGCAGTTAGTTTATGCAAATCAATCGCCGAGTCTGATTAAGTCATTACTTGGATCGAGTTCTATGATTGAAGGTTGGGCTGTTTACACTGAGAGAATGATGTTGGAAGAAGGCTATGGAAATAATGATCCGGAAATGTGGTTGATGTATTACAAATGGAATTTGAGAAGTACGTGTAATTTCATTCTTGATAATAGCGTTCATACAAAAAATATGAGCAAAGAGGAAGCAATGAACTTATTGATGAACGAAGCTTTCCAACAAAAAACAGAAGCCGAAAATAAGTGGCGACGTGTTTCTCTTACGCAAGTTCAATTGTGTTGCTATTTCACCGGCTATACGGAAATATATGATTTTCGCGAAGAGATGAAAAAGCAGCTAGGCGACAAATTTAAATTAAAAGATTTTCACGAAAAGTTCCTAAGCTTTGGCAGCGCTCCTGTAAAATATATCAAAGCATTGATGTTGGCAGAGCGGAAATAATAGTTCAAAGTTTAATTGCTTGGTCATTCATGGCCAAGGTTCAAGAGAAAAAGTTATTCTTTATGAGTCGTAGTTTGTGATGCAAGGCAGGAGTTTATGCCAATGGTCAAGTACTTAGGTTTTAGGTTATAGGTCACGAATCAGAGATTATTATTCAGTATTTATTTATGGCCCATGACTCTATTGTTTTAATTGAACTTTGAGCTTTGAACCTTTAACTTATAACTTTGAACCTTGAACCTTGAACTTTGAACCTTTACCCTTGTCCCTGCAACCTTTTTTCCTGCTTTTCGTTTCTTGATTGATTCCTTCGCCCACAATTTAACCTAGACAAAGCCGTTTTTTGCGAAAGGAAAACCGGAATGAGAGCTGTAAAAATTCTATTTAAAATTATCGCCTTTGGTATTGCTGGATTTTTTTTACTGGCTACTTTGATTAGCGTTTTTTATAGTAAAGAAATCAAACAGTTGATCATTGCTGAAATCAATAAAAATATTGAAACAGAAATAAAAGTTAAGGAATTTGATTTCTCTGTGCTTCGCCATTTTCCTTATGCATCAATCGAAATGAAGGAGGTTTTTGTGAGAGAAGTGAATCATCAAGGAACTAATGACACGCTTCTTTCTGCTCATAGATTAGCGCTGCTTTTTAATATCACTGGAATTTTTGATAAAAATGTTGCAGTCAAAAAAATTATTGCTGACAACGGAGTTATTTATATTCGTATTGATTCAACTGGGAAAAATAATTATCATTTTTGGAAAACAACCGCCGACTCTTCCAAGAATGGTGTAATTGACATTCAAAAAATAATTCTTAAAGACATAGGCATTTCGTTTGATGATCAAAAGAATCATCAAAACTATAATCTATTTGCTGAAAAGGCACAGCTCTCAGGAATTTTTTCTAAGGACGAATTTACACTTACAACTACTGCCGACCTTTTTGTCAAAAAGTTATTGGTTCATCACATCAATTATCTGCGTGAAAAAAAAGTTTCTATTAATAGTAGACTGTCCGTGAATTCAAAAACTAATAGTTATAAGCTTGAAAAAAGTACACTAAAAATTGCTGATGTCGAATTTGATTTGATTGGTACTGTTCAATCTCCTGATGTTGGTAAATTATTTGATTTGGATATCAAATCTAATGAAGCTGATCTACCTTCTTTTATCTCGCTGCTCCCAGAACCGTTTGCATCTCAATTGAAGTCTTACAAAAGTAAAGGAAAATTTATTTTTCATTCAACAATTAAAGGAGAGTCGAGTAAAAAGAAATCACCTTTCATCAATGTTGATTTTTCAATTGCCAATGGAAGCCTATCTCCAAAAGGTAAAGATGTTGAACTCACCAATATTAATTTCTCAGGTAACTATAAAAATATTTCTTCTACAGGCAAAAGTGCATTGGCAATTCCTTCTTTAACTGCTAGCTTGAGTGGCCACCCAATCAAAGCTGATATACGAATAGATGATTTGGACAATGCTTATTTGTCTCTTCACGCTTCTACTCAGTTGGATCTAGCACAAGTCAAGCCTTTTATTAATGCTGACACGTTGGAAGCACTAAGTGGAAATTTAGCACTGAATATTTTTTATAGCGGAAAATTAATTCAATTAAAAAATATTACAAAAGATAATTTATACGAAGTAAAAGCTTCAGGGAATATTGATATAGCTCACTTGAATTTTAAAATGAAAAATAATCCATTGCAGTTTATTGATATTACAGGAAAATTTGTTTTGAAGAATGAGGATGTGGAAGTGACGAATTTAATAGGAAAAATTTCATCAACTGATTTTCAACTTACAGGTGTATTTAAAAACTTTATCCCTTTCTTGTTGATTCATGATCAAGCCGGAGATTTTCAAGCGAACCTCATTTCACATACAATTATTCTTGATGAATTTTTGGTCAATAAGTCAACCTCTACAACTGAAGACACTTCTTATATATTAAAATTTAATCCGCGTTTGATTTGTGATCTGAATGTGAATATTGGTAGTATGCAATTCAGAAAGTTTAAAGCAGCGTTGGTAAAAGGAAAGATTCATCTCGAACATCAAATTATTAGTGGGAAAAATTTATCATTCAATGCCATGGATGGAGGAGTAACAATGGATGCAACTATCAATGCGGCCAGAAGAGATAGTTTATTAATGACTTGCGCGGCCAAATTTTCTAAGTTAGATATCACAAGATTGTTTACTGAGATGGAAAATTTTGACCAAACAACTTTGACCGATAAAAATGTAAAAGGTAGATTAAGTTCTGATATAAAATTCTCTTCAAGTTGGGCCAAGGATCTTTCTATCAACCCGAATAAAGTAATTGCTGATTGTGACATTACAATTGAAAATGGTGAGCTAAATAATTTCCTTCCTATTCAGGCTATGGCTAGGTTTATAAAAGTTCCGGATTTAAATCACATCCGTTTTTCTACACTAAAAAATAAAATAAATATCGCCAACCGAAAAATATTTATTCCTAATATGGAAATTAATTCAAGTGCAATTAATATTTCTGCTAATGGAACACATGACTTCGACAACATTGTAGATTATCATATTAAACTTTTACTTTCCGATGTATTAGGTAAAAAAGCGAAATCTAATCAATCGGAGTTTGGAGAAATTCAAGACGATGGTTTGGGACGAACAATGCTTATGTTGTCAATGAAAGGTCCCGTTGATAATCCAAAATTCGCTTATGATCATAAAGCCGCCGCGGAGAAAATCAAGCAGGAAATTGTGAATGAAAGCCATAATTTGAAATCGATGTTGAATGAGGAGTTTGGCCTTTTCAAAAAAGATACTGTAACCACTTCAAAACCAAAAAAGAAGGAAGAAATGCAAATTGATTGGAATCAAGAGTGAGAATGATTTTAGTATTCTATTAATTTCCCTCATCTTTGTCAAAGTGGTTCCTGAGGTTATTTTGTCGCAGAGATAAACTACCTGAAAACTTATTTCATTACGTGAATATTTACACTCAAAAACAACGTTGGAAATTATTGTTATTAGCTATAGCAATAACAATCGGCACAGCTTCACTTTGGTACACCAATCGTTTGGTCAAAAAACTTTCTGAAGAAGAAAGAAAGAAGATTGAATTATGGGCGGAAGCCACTCGCCGTTTAGCCGACGTTTCAGAGTTGAATACTGATATCAATTTTCTGTCAAATGTCATCAGCAACAATACTACTATCCCAGTTATTTGGGCCGATGATCATTTTATCCCGATATCTTCTAGAAATTTAGATTCTTTAAAATCGCTCAATCAAAATTTTTTGCATCAGGAATTAATCGCAATGAAAACTGAGCATGAACCAATTGAAATTCGTATTGGAACAATTAAACAATACATTTTATATCGCGACTCTGATCTTTTGGTTCGTCTTCGTTATTATCCCTATTTTCAGTTGGGAGTTATTGCACTGTTTTTATTAGTTTCTTATTTGGCTTTCAGCAATTCAAGAAAAGCAGAACAAAATCAAGTGTGGGTAGGAATGGCAAAAGAAACAGCTCATCAATTGGGCACTCCACTTTCTTCATTGGTGGCTTGGCTTGAATTTCTGCGATTGAAAGGAATGAGTTCTGATTATACTAATGAAATAGAAAAGGACATTGATCGATTACAAACTATCACTGAACGTTTTTCTAAAATTGGTTCCGCACCTTCACTTTCAAAAGTGGATGTCGCGAATGTTATGAGGCACTCAGTTGATTATATCCGTACGAGGAGTTCTGACAAATTAGTTTTTGAAATCATAGAACCTTCGTCAACAATTTTTGCTCCAATGAATGTCCCACTCTTTGAATGGGTAATTGAAAATATTTTGAAAAATGCAATTGATGCTATGAGTGGGATGGGAAAAATTAGTGTTCACTTTACCAATCAACAACAGTTCGTTTATATTGATATTACAGATTCTGGTAAAGGTATTCCGAAGTCTTCCTACAAAACAATTTTCAAACCTGGATTCACTACTAAAAGCAGAGGCTGGGGATTAGGACTTAGTCTGAGTAAACGAATTATTGAGGAATATCATGATGGACAAATATTCGTTAAAAATTCGGAGCTAAATAAAGGAACGACTTTTCGAATCGTTTTAAAAAAATAATTATTTAATGGCAGGAATTTATTTACATATTCCTTTTTGTAAAAAGGCATGTCATTACTGTGATTTTCATTTTTCAACACTACATGAAAATATGGAAGAGATGGTAGAAGCCATCTGTCGCGAAATTGTTTTACGAAAAAATTATTTATCCGATGAAAAAATTGAATCCATTTATTTTGGTGGTGGAACACCTTCCTTGTTGAATGAAACTCAATTGTTAAACCTTATTGGAGTAGTGCATGAAAATTTTGATGTTGTTGCTAATGCTGAAATCACACTTGAAGCAAACCCAGATGATCTTTCAAAAGAAAACCTTTTAATTTTTAAAACTAGTGGAATCAATCGGCTCAGTATTGGCATTCAATCTTTTCATCAGCAAGATTTAATTTTAATAAATCGTGCTCACAATGTAGAGCAAGCGCTGATGTGTGTGAAAGATGCAAAAGCAGCAGGCTTCGAAAACATTTCAATTGATTTGATTTATGGATTGCCCAATATGTCTGACGACGATTGGAGAAGAAATCTAGAAATCGCTTTTAGGCTGGAGGTTGATCACTTTTCTTGTTATTCTTTAACCATAGAACCCAAGACTGCATTAGCCAAGATGATACAACAACACAAAGTGAGTGATATTGATGATGCTCAGTCTGCACGGCATTTTGAAATGTTGATGGAACAAACAGCTATTCACAATTATGAGCACTATGAGATAAGCAACTTTGCACGACATAAAAAATATTCTAGGCATAATACTTCCTATTGGCAAAGGAAAAAGTATTTAGGCGTTGGTCCATCAGCTCATTCTTACGATGGAGATACGCGTCAATGGAATGTTTATAATAATTCAATTTATATGCGTGCGCTAAAAAATTCTGAAATCCCTTTTGAACGCGAAGAGTTAAGCGAAAAGGATAAATTAAATGAATACTTACTCACTACGCTTCGTACGATGTGGGGAATGAATCTTGATTTTGTAAAAAATAATTTCGGAAATGATGCAGCTGTCGAACTTGAAAAAAAACTTTCTTTATTGATCAACGAGCAATTGGTAGAGGTGCAGGCTAATAATTTTATTTTAACTAGAAAAGGAAAATATTTCGCTGATAAAGTTTCGTTGCAATTATTTGTGTGATTTTAATCGAAAATATTTTCATTATAAATTCAAATTAAAGTCTCATTCAATTCTCAATGTCCATGCACTTCTTCTTAAAAAATTAAACAGTGAAGTGTAATTGTTAAAATTTCGTTTCGGTAAACACAATGAACTGAAAACTCTCTTTGTCTTTACCGAAACACAAACTATTCGTAAACTGAATTCAAATAAATTCTAAATGTTTTTATTTTTTATTCAAAAGCATTTATTCCTGTAACATCCATTCCAGTAATTAATAAATGAATATCGTGTGTTCCTTCATAGGTAATAACTGATTCTAAATTCATCATGTGACGCATGATCGGATATTCACCTGTAATTCCCATTCCACCGTGAATTTGTCTAGCTTCTCTTGCAATTTGTAAAGCCATGTTCACATTATTTCTTTTAGCCATAGAAATCTGTGCTGGTGTAGCGCGGTGGTCATTTTTTAAAACTCCTAATCGCCATGTTAGTAATTGTGCTTTGGTGATCTCGGTAATCATTTCAGCTAATTTTTTTTGCGTCAATTGAAAGCCTCCAATCGGTTTGCCAAATTGAATTCGCTCTTGAGAATACCTCAAAGCTGAATCATAACAATCCAATGCTGCTCCAATTGCACCCCAACTAATTCCATAGCGAGCAGAATTCAAACAACCTAATGGTCCTTTTAATCCTTTTACATTGGGTAAAATATTTTCTTTTGGAATAATCACATTGTCAAAAACTAATTCACCCGTTGCACTTGCACGTAATGACCATTTGCCATGAGTTTCAGGTGTCGTAAAACCTTTCATTCCTCGTTCTACAATCATTCCACGAATAATACCCTCTTCATCTTTGGCCCACACAACTGCTATATCTGCAAATGGTGCATTGCTGATCCACATCTTAGCGCCATTCAAAACATAGTCATCGCCTTTAGCTTTGATGTTACTAATCATTCCATTTGGATTCGATCCGTGATCGGGTTCTGTCAATCCAAAACATCCCATCATTTCTCCGGAAGCTAGTTTCGGTAAATATTTTTTTCGTTGCTCTTCGCTTCCGTAAGTGTAAATCGGATACATAACCAACGAACTTTGCACTGATGCTGTCGATCTTAATCCGGAATCACCGCGTTCTAATTCTTGCATAATAATTCCATAAGCAATTTGATCCATTCCTCCGCCACCATATTCAACAGGAATGTAGGGGCCAAAAGCACCAATCTCGGCCAGACCTTTAATCCATTGCTTTGGAAATTCGGCTCTCTGACAAGCCTCTTCTATAATTGGTGAAACTTCTTTTTTCACCCAATCACGAACGCTATTTTGAATTAATCGATGTTCATCGGTTAATAATTCATCCATTAAATAATAATCGTGGTACTGATAACGGTCTTTTGCCATTTTTCTAACTATTTTTTTATCAATCTAATTCAAATAATTTTCTGCTTTCCTAATTCAATCAACTTCTAATTCCTTGTAAACACTTTCTAACAGAATAGAGTTTCTATTGTTGTGGTCTTTCTTTCCAAACAGTTCGCGAATTTAAGACAATTTCACTCTCCGACTTCTTTTATGAACTCTTATTTTTCTCTTCTCCCATTTCAGAGGTCAATTTTGGGAAAGGTTATCGATTAGAAATATGGTTAGCACTATTTTTCGTCAAAATAGAAACGATAACTTTTTATTACCCTATTTTTTAACTCCAATGCTGACTCAAGTTGATATTTATGATAATATATTCTCTCTTTTATAATATCATTCTATCGGTTTGAAACATTTCGTATGGTAATAAGAAATTCAAAAGGGTGATTTCTAATACCACCAACTGACTATTGAACTTTTTTGGAAATGCTTTGTTGAAGTAAAATACATGCAATGAAGGACATTAATTGATTTTAAATTTATTTGAAAATTAACGGAAAAAAGTAATGAATGATTATCGAACATCTCTATTCAAGTGCCAAAACTCCTCGTTCAGCTATATTTATTTTAATTAGAAACAAATATGGGAGAACTTAGATGTAAGAATTTTAAAGGTAGTTTACCATGGATGAAATAATCAATCGACAAGAAACCAAATCTCCCTGGCGGTTTTTAGAGATTAATTTTTTTAAATGGATATATCAACCATTTGTTCAGTGGTACACCAACACTGAAAGAATGTACGCTTATAAAGACATCATCGTAAAAGTAAAACCAGGAGTTGCTCATCCAGGTTTTTTCTATAGTACAAATTTTCTTTTAGAATTTCTAGAGTTTATTAATTTTAGAAGAAAGAAGATTCTTGAGATTGGCTCTGGTTCGGGACTAATTTCAATTGTGGCTGCAAAGGATGGAGCAAATGTCACTGCGATCGACATTTGCCCACTTGCAGTAAAAAACACGGATGCAAATATCATTCTGAATCGTCAAAAAATTTTGGAAGGAAATGGAAATGCAAAAACAATACTTTCCGACTTGTTTGAAAATGTACCTGCTGGGATTTATGATATTCTTTTAATTGATCAATCGACTTTCAGAAAAAATTCTCTAAAGAATGAAAACTGGTCCTCAATGTTGAACCAGAAGCTTGAATATTTTCAAACGCTATTTTCTAAATGTCGAAATTTTATGGATAAAGAATCTGAGATGTATATTGTTTTGCCTGTAAAATTTGATTTTAAAACTCTTCAAAGTATGTCAAAAGAGAATGGAATTAAGATGCAAATTGTTTCTGTCCGATCGTTTATCACTGAAAGTTTAATTATTTGGAAAGCAACCCTCACCTAATAATTATATCATTTTATAAAAGAGATTTGTTTTATAGGAAAGATTTTATGGTTGAAATTTATAACTGAGAATTTGATTTTTTGATACAAATGACGAAACAACTTTACCTTCAAAAATTAATTAAGAAGAGCAATTCTACTTAACGAAATTCGATAATGTTTATGAATAGGATTTCAAATGAGAACTAATTAATAAATTTTTATTAAATGAGTCGATTAACGAGAATTTTCGAGCATAAATTTACTCTTCTAAGTCAAAAGGTATAGAAGATTATGGGATTTTTTTTATTTCTTTACATCGCTATTAAATAATCTTTTTGTGGGAAGAAGAACCAAAATTGAAGAGGAAGATTTGATCCAGCTGCTGACTGCCAAGGAAAGGCGAGGGATTGAAATTTTGTATGATAATTATAGTG
Organism: Bacteroidota bacterium; assembly: GCA_031361545.1. Classification (GTDB taxonomy): domain Bacteria; phylum Bacteroidota; class Bacteroidia; order AKYH767-A; family 2013-40CM-41-45; genus JADKIH01. The sequence goes on along the minus strand of JANLRG010000315.1, from coordinate 7,889 downwards.
CTGCTTTGTATGGCGTCGTTCACCGCATTGTTGGAAATGATGAAATCGCAGAAGAGGTGTTGCAAGAAACCTTCTTAAAAATTTGGAATAATTTCGGACAATATGATTCTGGCAAAGGCCGTTTGTTCACTTGGATGGTAAATATTTGTAGAAATTTATCTATTGACAAAGTTCGTTCAAAAGAATTTGTGAATCAAAGTAAAAACCAATCAATCGACAACGTCGTATCTCTATCAGATTATAAAAGTTCTTACAATCCAGATTTAATTGGTGTCCGAGATATTGTAAAAAAACTAGAACCTGAATATCGATTAATAATAGATCTGCTCTTTTTTCAAGGTTACTCACAATCTGAAGCTGCAGAAAAATTAAATATCCCTCTTGGAACTGTTAAGACCAGATCTAGAGCAGCAATACAACGTCTTAAAAATTATTTTGATCCCGAATAAGTAGAATGGATATTAAAGAATATATTAATTCAGGTTCTGTTGAGATGTACATCATGGGGGCTATGAGTTCTTCGGAGCAGGATGAATTTGAACAGAACTTACTTTTGTATCCAGAACTGAAGAGGGAATATTTGAAAGCACAAGGAACTCTAAACGATTACGCTCAAGCACATTCTTTGAATCCTCGTCCAGAGTTACGATCCAAAATTCTCGATTCTATTTCGGCAGAAAATAAATCAACTACGAAAAAAAAAGTCATTAAGCTTAGAGAAAACCCGTCGTTAACTTATAAGTATATGGTTGCGGCTTGTCTGGCTGCTTTGGTGATTAGTACTTTTGCATCATGGTTTTTTTATACAAAATGGGATTGTGCAGAAGACAGATACACCGCTTTACTAAATGACAAAAACCAACTTGCTGTCAATTATAATTTAGTTAAAATGGAATTCGATCGAAACTCTTCTGACCTAATGGTGATGAGAGATTTTGAATCAAAAGTTATTCAACTCAATGCGATTGATTCTTCAAGAAACTATGAAGCAAGAGTTTATTGGAATAAAAACACACGGGAAGCTTATATTGATGTACTTTCATTACCAGTTCCTCCGGAAAATCAACAATATCAACTTTGGGCGCTTGTTTCAGGCAAACCTGTAGATGCAGGGATTTTTGATATGGGGGATGATGGAATACAAAAATTAAAAGACATCGATAAAGCCGATGCCTGGGCTGTTACTCTTGAACCAAAAGGAGGTAGCATTACCCCAACAATGAATCAAATGTATCTTTTAGGGAAAAATAGTTGACCCCACTCAATATTTCGCAACCCAGATTGCATTTTTTCAGCGTTTAATTTAAATCATCCATTTTCCTTTTTACATATTTCTCTGGTACCCCAATTTTAAATTTTCCATTTTCAATCAATAAATCCTCCATCCTCCATCCTCAATCCTACATCCTCCATCCTCCATCCTCCATCCTCCATTCTCCATTCTCCATTCTCAATTCTCATTCCTCCAGCTGTCTTAATTTTATTTTGCTTTTAACAGATCCAATTGCCTTTGCTTATTCGTAAGTTTTTGAAAAGTGGATAAAACCCTTTAATCACATAATTTCTAATCTAAATTACTTTAACAATGACAAAGTCTACCAAAAAAAGATTTTCACTTGCTTCGGTCGTACTACTTCTTATTGGAGGTGGTATTTTCTTTGCAACCCAGCAAAATCAAGTGACAGCGTCGAGCCACAGAGAGGCTCCGCTAATTAGCAACGATCCAGCAGCAGACAACACCGATTTGTATGCTTTCCGCGATCCACAAGATTCTAATAAGGTAACACTTATTGCAGCGTATGTCCCAGTCGAATTACCTCAAGGCGGGCCAAATTATTTTTCTTTTGGCGAAAATGTTCGCTATGAAATCCACGTTAAAAATAATGCAGGAACTTCAGGTGATAACATCACTTATCGTTTTACTTTTTCAAAAGTGAATCAAGATCCTACAACGTTTTTTAACATTCGTCTTGGTCAAGAAAATTTGAAAACTTCTTACATCGCCGAGAAAAGTATTAATGGTGGTGCATTCACTACTATCGTTACCAATGGAATTGTTCCGCCACCGAATATCGGACCGCGTTCAATTTCTTCGGCTGTAGGTTTAAATTCACCTGACTACGAAACATTATTTACAAATGCTATCACTACTGCAACAACAGGTGAGCAAGTTTATTGTGGTCCAGCAGATGATCCTTTCTTTGTGGATCTTGGAGGAATTTTTGATTTAGGTCAGACTCGCGCTGGTGGATCAGGAGTTGATGCACCGAAAGATGCATTGAAATGTAAAAACGTTCATGTTATTGCACTTAAAATTAATATTTCTGATTTACAAAAAGACGGAAAAAATGTTAGTCAAGCTGCAACTATCTTAGATCCAGATTTCGTAATTGGTGTGTGGGCTTCTGCAAGTCGCCCTGCAATTCGTACTCTAAACGGAAACGGAACAGAGACACATACTGGTAGCTATGTTCAAGTTTCTAGACTTGGTATGCCTTTAACAAATGAGGCTGTCATTCCTATTGGTATGAAAGATTACTGGAATAGCTTAACACCGTATCAAGACTCAACTTATTTTGATGATTATTTTTGTAATCCTGAACTTGGTCTATACATGGATGATAGTTTATTTGGTGGAGCAGTTCCTGCTTTGTCAAGCTTGAGAATTCAACGTGCTTCTCCAACGGTTTTAGGTAATGTCGATTTCGGAAATACAAAAGATGGACTTTATGTATTGTATGGAAATGCTGCAACAACTGGTACGGCATTAGATACTGCAATCTTTGGAAAATATTTGTTACGTCAAGGTCGTCCGCGTTCTGTCGATTTACTTCCGATATTTTATACAGGTGTTCCAAATTTAGCACCTTATCAGTTAGCTACTGGTAAAACAGCAGGTAATCCACTTTCAGCTGGAAAGCCATTCATCAACAATTTCCTTCCAACTTTCGGCGATATGCTTCGCTTGAATATGGCTGTTCCTGTTACTGCTCGTAACTCAGCAGACTTTAGTTCTCTTGGAATTGTTCAAGCTGCAGTATTAGGCTTAACGGATGCTCGTTTTAACACTAACACAACTATTCAAAATATTCCAAACATGGATGGTTTTCCAAACGGACGTCGTTTAGAAGATGATGTAACTCGTATTGAATTACAAGCCGTTTCTGGTGTTGCTTTAGCAGCTGTCGGATTATTCTATGACGATTATGTTATTGGAAATAGCCCAGTGACTCCAAAATTATTGGGAGTGCTTGGTTACACAACTGGAGTTGAACAAAATGATACAACTTTCCGCGCAACGTTCCCTTATGTTCAATTACCATGGAGTGGTTATGGATTGTGTACGGGAGGTTATGTTTTAACTGCTGTGAATCCAACAGGTAGTTTAAATGTAGGATCTCCACAGTTATTAATGGAGTCTTATCCAAATCCATCTACAGAAAGTGTAAACATTCGTTTCAGAGTTACAGCGAAAACAAATGTGACGCTTAAAATTTATGATACAACAGGAAAAATTGTTGCTGTTCCTGTTAACAATCAACTTCGTGATGCAGATACTTATGAAATTAAGTGGTCAGCAGCTGCATCGGGTACCTATTATGCAGTGCTTCAAAATAACGGAGCAACTGTTCAGTCTATAAAAGTAACTATTGCTAAATAGTGGTTGTTTTTAGCAAAGGCCGGAATAAGTTTTGTTCCGGCCTTATTTTTTTCTTTCAATAAAATCCTCCATGAAAAAGAATATTATTTACCTATTGATTTTTACTTCCTTTATAATCTTCACTGCAACTATTATTAAGTTTCGCAAGAGTGATAAATTAGATCTTGGAATAAAGATTCGACAAGGGGAGTCATCAACGACTGCAGAATGGAAAAGTAGTAAAATAGCAATTGAGTCGTTGATGGAAACTATCCGATTAAATCCAACGAATCAAGATGCGAAAATAAAATTAGGTTTTGCTTACATTCAAGAGTCAAGAGAATCAGCGGAACATGCTTTTTATGATCCTAAAGCTTTACAATTGTTTGATGATGTTTTAAAGAAGGACTCAACAAATTTTGAAGCGTGCATTGGAAAAGCGACCGTTCTTTTGTCGCAACATCATTTCACTGATGCTATTCCTGTCGCACTTGAAGCTCAAAAAATTAATCCTTACAGTTCTGCCGTTTACGGAATACTTACGGATGCATTTTTAGAAAATGGCGATTATAATAAAGCGGTTACGATGGCCGATAAAATGGTTTCATTGCGCCCAGATATTCGATCGTACAGTCGCGTTTCTTATCTAAGAGAAATTCATGGCGATTATCCAGGGGCAATTGATGCAATGAAATTGGCGTTGCAGTCTGGTTATCCGGGAATGGAGCAAACTGAATGGTGTCGTATTCAACTTGGACATCTATTTGAACAAACAGGACAGCTTGATTCAGCAAAGTTTCATTATTTGTCAGCGATTTATTTCAGACCAACTTTTTCTTTTGCTTATGCAGGATTAGGAAGAATAGAAAAAGCTTTAAAAAATTATGCGGGAGCAATTGATTATTTAAAAAAAGCAATCACTATTGTCGATGATTTTTCATTCGAACAAGAACTTGCTGAAATTTATTTAATCAGTAATCAACCTGCTTTAGCTTTTCAAACTTCTCAAAAAACAATTAATATTCTAGCTGGTGTCAAAGGTAATGAAAGCGTAAAAAATCATGGACATTACGCCGACAAAGAATTGGCTATTGCTTATTTAGAATCTTACGATTACAACAATGCCTTGAAACACGCATTGATTGAGTACAACAGACGTCCAGATAATATTGATGTGGAACAAACTGTTGCATGGGTTTATTATAAACGAGGTGAATACAAAAAAGCAGCACAGTATATTCAGAGTGCATTACGAACCAATTCTAAAAACCCTACATTGCTTTTTCAAGCAGGGCTGATTAAAATGCAAAATGGAAATTCAGCTGATGGAACAAGTTTAATAAGACAAGCAATTTCTTTAAATCCCTATTTATCCAAACGCTTGAAATGGGAAAACAAAAATTATTTAGCGATTAATAATAATTAATATTGATGAAATCAGCTTTACGCATTATTCAGATAGTGGTTATATTAGTTTGTGTGTTCGGAATAAATTCAGCTTCCGCGCATACAATGGCTTATGACTTGACGAATATGTCTAAAGTTGATGTCGCATGGGAATATTTAAAACTCGGCTTTCAACACATCATACCTCTTGGCTTCGATCACATACTTTTTGTTCTCGGAATCTTTATGCTTCAACCTAAATTAAAAACGGTTTTAGCTCAGGTAACTTGCTTTACAATTGCACACAGTATTACATTAGCTTTAGCAATGAACGGAATTATTCATCCTCCGGGCGAAATTGTTGAGCCATTTATTGCACTTTCAATAGTTTTTATAGGTATTGAAAACATTGTTTTTAAGGAACTGAAGTGGTGGAGATTGATTGTTGTATTTTTTTTCGGAATGGTTCATGGACTTGGTTTTGCAGGTGTCTTATCAGAGATTGGTCTGCCTCAAAAAGATTTTTTCTCCGCTTTAATTTCATTTAATGTAGGTGTAGAGGTTGGACAGACTGCTGTCATTCTGATGGCTATTCTTATTTTTCAGTCTCGTTTTTCAGACCGTCCATGGTATCGGAATAGAGTGACTATACCGGTTTCACTTTGTATTTCATGCATAGCGATGTATTGGACCGTCGAACGGATTTTAGCAATCTGAAGTTCTGCTGCAGACGCTTTCAGGTTAAGACATTATTCTTATATTTGATTTCGTCATGAAACTATCTTTAACGATTATGATTTGTTGTATAATGACTAATTGTACCAAAGATAAATTGGTCAAGTTCATTCAGCGCCCTATAAACTGTGATAGCACTCGTTTTACATTTGACCAGCACATTCTTCCAATCTTAAATGCAAATTGTAATTTCTCTGAGTGTCATGCTCCTGCTGGAAGAGGAGCGTATGATTACACCAATTATGCTGTAGTTGTCAGTCGCGTGAAAGCAGGGACGTTCGAATACCGACTCGAATTGCCAATTACCGACCCACAGCACATGCCAGAAAAATTTAGTATTAGTCAGTGTGATTATTTTCAAATAAAAATGTGGATTGAACAAGGTTATCCTGAAAAATAAAATGAAAAAAATATTCACTATTCTATTGTGTTCTTGTGTGGCTTTTCAGCTTTCAGCACAAGGTTTATTCAATGCTTTCAAAGGAGAAGTTTCTTTTTTTTCAAAAGCACCCATTGAAGATATTAGTGCTGAAAACACCCAAGCCGCTAGCGTAATTAATATCGCTTCAAAGCAAATCGCTTTAATTATTCCTATCCGCAATTTTCATTTTGAAAAGGAACTGATGGAAGAACATTTCAATGAAAAATATTTAGAGAGCGATAAATATCCAATGGCGTCTTTTAAAGGACTTGTTCTAGACTCTGATTCTGTGTTTATGGAAGGCAACCACAATGCTACAGCAAAAGGAATTTTATCTATTCATGGTGTTGAAAAGGAAGTGGAACTGAATGGAACAATTAGTAGAGCCGAAAATATAATGACATTGAAGTGTGAGTTTAAAGTTGCTCTCAAAGATTTTAATATTGTGATACCTAAATTACTTTTTCAAAATATTGCTGAAAATATTGATGTGAAAGTCTCATTAGAATATAAACCTGCAACCAAAAACATGCCGACTAAATGAGGAGCTTTGTAAAATTAATTGTTATACTATTTTTTATTCCCTCTTCTTTACTTGCTCAAGAGGATTTATTGAAATTTTTGCAGAATGAAAAACCACAAAATAAACTTCCAGTGATTGGAATGTTTAAAGGGAATAAATTGATCAATATTAATACGAACGAGACTGTTAAAAAGCACAATCTTGATGTGAGAATTAGCCATCTTTTTGGAAATGTCGGCAAACAGAGTGGAGGCGGAGTACATAATTTGTATGGCTTTGACCAATCATCGGATATACGAATTGGATTTCATTATGGGATTACAGACCGTGTAATGATTGGTGTTAGTAGAAGTAAACGGAATGAAGATTTAGAAGGGCTGATAAAGTTTCGCATTTTCAATCAGAGTGTTGATGGGAGTACTCCGCTTTCTATTTCCGCTTTTTCTAATATTACTTATTCTGCTAAAGATGTTCCAGAGTTTACTAGTGCGAACTACAGAATTACTTATTGTTCTCAATTAATACTAGCAAGAAAATTTTCTTCTAGGTTCAGCATGGTTGTCATTCCATCTTTTGTTCATAGGAACTTCGTACCGGCAGACGATGATAATAATACTTTCAGTTTATCAGGTGGATTTCGATTAAAGTTTACTCCGAGTGCTTCCATCATTTGTGATTATTCGCATACGTTCGGTCGTGATTTGCTTGTGCTTCCTCATGAAGATGTGTTAGGAGCGGGTATTGAAATTGAAACTGGAGGACATGTTTTTACAATCATGTTTACAAACGCCTCTGGAATTATAGAAAATGATTACCTCGTAAATACAATGGACGCATGGAGCAAAGGAGGTTTTAAATTTAGTTTTAATATTTCGAGGATGTTTGTGTTGGCGAAGGACGAACTGGTGAAAAAATAAATTAATATTTTATTATTGACTTTCTTGGTATAGGGGCGGTCCGCGGGGAATATTTCTCCCGCAGATTTTCGCAGATTCTCTCGATTTAAATTCTGCATCACTTTCTGCGGCTCTCCGCGGGATTAATTCTCCCGCAGACTATCGCAGATTCTCTCAATTTAAATTCTGCATTACTTTCTGCGGCTGTCCGCGGGGAATATTTCTCCAGCTGACTATAGGAGATTCTCTGGATTTAAATTCTGCATCACTTTCAGAGGCTGAGAGCGG
>JANLRG010000294.1:0-1271 GCA_031361545.1 Bacteroidota bacterium | reverse complement strand
GCCAAGCCATGCGTACAATGTATGGCAATCCCTCAAGCATCCATGCCGATGGGCGTGTTGTCCGCACTGCCATTGAGGAAGCCCGTAAAACTGTAGCGAAGTGTATTCAAGCAGGTATCGGTGAGATTTTTTTCACTTCAGGCGGTACGGAATCCAATAATATGGTACTTAAAAATGCCGTTCGAGATTTGGGTGTAAGGCGTATTATTACCTCCCCCATTGAGCATCATTGCGTATTGCATACTTTGGAGTCGCTTCAAAAAATGACTGATATTCAAGTAGATTTTGTAGAAATTGATGAAAAAGGGCGTATTAATCTTGAAAATTTGAGACTCTTATTATCGAAAAATAACGACTCCTCAGAGGCAACATCCCCTCAGTCAAACGGTAAAATATTGGTCTCTCTGATGCATTCCAATAACGAAATAGGGACGATGATTAACCTTGATGAGATTTCAAAAATATGCGAGGAATTCAATGCTTTTTTTCATAGCGATACCGTTCAAACGATGGGCTATTTTCCGATAGATGTTCAGAAAACGAAGATTCATTTTTTGACGGGAGCAGCGCATAAATTTCATGGATCTAAGGGTGTGGGTTTTGTTTACATCAACAGCGATGTCACGCTCCATCCATTTATTGACGGTGGCTCGCAGGAGCGCAATATGCGCGGTGGCACTGAAAATACGTCTGGTATCATCGGCTTGGCATTGGCATTAAAAATGGCGTATGAGGATATGTACGACCGTCAAGATGAAATTATAGGCATACGTAACTATTTAAAAAACAGTCTGTTAGATACTTTTGAAGATATTCAATTCATCGGAGATAATACTGAGGGGGCATACCATTATAAAGTATTGAATGTCTCATTTCCATCTTCTATGAAATCGGAATTCTTGCTCTTCAATTTGGATATTGCAGGTATTTCAGCATCGGGTGGTTCGGCTTGTAGTTCAGGAGCTGAGGGTGGTTCGCACGTCTTGGACGCCTTGGATATTGACCCTTCGCGCAAGTGTATTCGGTTTTCTTTTTCACATTATAACACCCTTGATGAAGTCAATTATGTGATTGAAAAGTTGAAGACTTTGACGCCGTTGAAGAGGGAAATCATGAGTAATGGTGATAGGTAATTTTCAATTTCACTCATCTCCACTAATATATTTATAAGCCATCGTTGCCAAAGCAGCACCACCTAAACCACTGACCATATAAATCCATAAATTATTCCAAGTGCTCAAATGCGCTACGCAAGTCGCGATAGCCACTGC